>JAFGIH010000868.1 GCA_016929985.1 Thermoleophilia bacterium
ATACGTGACCTGTGCGGTCAGCAGCGGTCGGTCCGACGCCGCGGAGACCGGCAGGGCGTGCACGTCGGCACCGTAGCTGGACGAATCGAAAGTCACCCTCGCACTCGTAGCCTGGCCCACGGGTGTGCCGACCGCCTCGGTCTTCAGATGCGTGTCGCCGATCCAACCGGCGGTAGGACCCACGAACATGAACGCGATGATAAGACCGACCGTGACCACCCCGACCAACCCACCGAGGCCCCATGACCGGCGGCCTACAAGCAGGTCGACCCCGACACCGACGATCAGGATGGGCCACAGAAGTCCCAGCATGGCCAGGTTCTCCCGTGAGATGACGTCGAGGTTGTAGAGAAGGAGTACTACGCCGATCGCGACGATGACCACGCCCCAGAACGCCGACCGGTAGCGAAAGCCGCCGCGAGACTTGACCTCGGCCGGCGCCGGGCCCGGTTGCCCACCTTCTTGCATGGCCATCCTCCTTGTCCGGATCCCCCGAGACCAGCGTGGTGCGCACTACCATTCTAGTTGGGCGTCACCCCAGCGTCGACCAGAAGCGTCTGGCAGGTCATGAAGTCGCTGTCCGAGGAGGCCAGGAAGAAGGCGGGGCCCGCAAGGTCATCGGGGACCTCGTTCCGTTCGTGCAATGCCTGCATTGCCCGGTTCTGCGCATACCACTCCGGGGAGTCCTTGGTCAGTTCGAGCTGCGCGTCGGACACCGTGAATCCGGGCGCGATGGCGTTCACGCGTATCCCGTGCTCGCCGAGCTCCTTGCCTATGGAGTGTGTGAACCCGAGTACCCCACCCTTGCTGGTGCTGTAGTGGATGAAGCCGGGCACACCCTGGAAGAAGGTCGACGAGCTCAGGTTGATGATCTTGCCGTAGCCCTGAGCCTTCATGTAAGGGAAGACCGCCTGGACACAGAACCACATGCCCCGCACGTTGACGGCCTGCATCGTGTCCCACTCTTCGACGGTCCATTGGTCGAACGGACGCCACGCCCCCATGCCGCCGAAGACGGCGGCGTTGTTCACAAGGATGTCGATGCGGCCCTTCCAGCTCTCGGCCACGAGCTTGGCGGCCGCCTTGCACTGGTCGAGGTTGGTGATGTCGCAAGCGACCGGGATCGCCGTGCCACCGGCCTGCAGCACCTCGTCCGCGACCTTGGCGGCGCCCTCCACGTTGATGTCGAGCACCGCGACCCGCGCCCCTTCGCGTCCATAGCGAAGGCATATCGCGCGGCCGATGCTGTTCGCACCGCCGCCTCCCGTGACGATGGCCACTCTGCCGTCAAGACGGCGCGCGGACCCGGCTGTGTCGGTCATCGGGCTCACCCTCCTCCTTCTGTCGCTGGCATATCCACGATTCTCGGCATTTCGCCGTTGATCACGCTAGCATCGAAAGGGCCGCGGCTACTGCGAACCCCAGCACGGTGAAGAGACCCGCCAACCTGCGGCCATGCTCGAAGGCCTCCGGCATCATCACGTCGGCCAACATCACCAACACCGCCCCGGCTGCGAACGCCTCCACGATACGCTCGTCGGCGCTCGGCACCCACTGGATCAGAGCATACCCCAGCACGGCGCTCGCGGCGGAAAGCAACACCAGCACCAACCACATCAGGAGGATGTTCCGGCGGCTGTGTCCGGCGGCGATGAGATTGGCGGTGCCGGCGACGCCCTCCGGGAGGTTCGAGATGAAGACGGCCGCCAGAAACGCCACGCTGATAGACCCACCCATCGCCAGACCGACTCCCAACACGATCGACTCGGGGATGGCATCCAGCAGAGTCCCAACGAAGATGGCTGTGCCCGATCCTTGCTCCTGCTTGGCCGCGATGGTCTTGCGGTGCCGTCCACCCCAGCAGTCCACCAGCCAATCGCCGCCGAAGAAGACCAGGGCCCCGGCCACGAAGCTCACTGCCATCTCCCACCCACCGAGGGCTGATTCGGGAACCAGTTCGTAGGCGATGGCGCCGATGAGAGCACCCACGCCGAATCCCATGATGAGGCCGATGGTCCGGTTGGAGAGTCCGCGCTCGGCCAACAGGTACCCGAGCAGCAACGAGCTGGCCGCCAAGGCTCCCCAGAGAAACGCCGCAATCATCATGGTCCTCATAGTAGCGCCCACACCCCGACCGTGGAATGAGACCGCGACGCCCGCGGGGGTGGTCTATACTCCGCCGCGAGAGCACGCGATCTGCGCCCTCAGACCTGATTTGCCAGGAGTGTGGTGTTAGATGGACAAGAGCGACAGACCCCAAGGTAGGAAGAAACGCGTCGGCTCCGGCGGGGGCGGCGTGTTCAAGAGAGGTGAAGGCACAGGCGGCCAGACCGGCGGCCCCGTGGGCGACGCCGACGGCTACTCCGAGAGGACCGATGGAGCGCAAGCCCCGGAGACCGACAAGCCGGACAAGGGAGTCGTCAAGCCTTCGGCCGGCTCGCTCTTCGGCGGAGGCCACGGGGGGGAGGCGGCACCTCCGGGGGTGGTGTCCCAACCGGTACCGCGACCATGCCCACGAGTGGTGCGTCCGGCGGCCTGGGAATCCCCACGGGCGGCACCGGTGGCGCAGCCGGAGGTGGAGGCGTTCCCACGGGTTCTGGCCGTAAGCCTGCTATGGGTTGCTCTCCGAAGCTCCTTCTGGTGCTACTGATCATAGCCGCGGTCATCGTGGTGATCGTGTATTTCGCTTCCAGGGGAT
>JAFGIH010000869.1 GCA_016929985.1 Thermoleophilia bacterium
AGCAGGCGAGCGCCCATCCCGCCCATTCCACCATCTCGCCCAGATAGTTGGGGCAGCTGACGAACCTGTACGCCCCTCCCCGCGGGATCTTGTAGCCTGTCTCACCATCGGAGCGGAGGCCGATCAGGATCTGATCGGAGTGTTGGTTGAGCGCATATCCGATCCAGAAGAGACACGCTCCGGCGATGAACCGGGGGTCGAGCAGCCATGAAGTCCCCAGTTCGGGTCCCAGAGCGAAGAGATGACGCCCGTTGAGATATCCGTTCCCTACGTTGAACAGCGCACCCATGACGATGACCGAGACGGTGATGCTGGAGCGGCTACTGTGCAGCCGGAAGGGGTAGGCGAACGAGCGGTGGGCGTAGTGGGCGATCCAGAAGACCAACAGCACGATGCTCACAGGATTCGACTTCCGGTCGCTGATCGCATAGATCACGAGGAAGGTGATGAGAACAGGCGTCTCCATGAGTATCCAACCCCAGCGGGGGTTCATGCGGGGGCCCCACCCGCTGCGCGTGAAGCGGCCATACGGCGCGTTCACGAAGAAGAGGGCGATGAAGGTGGCGGCGGCGAGCGCCATCCAGGCGATGACCAGCCCGTGGTAGAAAGTCGACTCATCCATTGTCGGAACTTATATCACTTGGGGGCGCGCAGCGCGACCCGTGTGCCGGACCGGTGCTGGCACACCTCGGTACTCGCGTGTAACCTGACCGGGTGGAACAGATCATCACCGTCATCCTGCCGACCGTCTTCGCCATCGCCCTCGGGTATCTGCTGGGCAAGGTGGGCAAACCCGACGTCGGTACTCTCATCGATGTGGCTATGTTCATCGCCACGCCCTGCTTGGTGCTCCACTCCCTGTATTCGAGCCCTATCGTGGTGGGTGACGCCCTGCGCGGCTGGGGCGCGACCCTCCTTGTCATGGCCGGGACGTTCGTCATCGCCTGGCTGGTCTTCGGCACCCGCGGCAAGGGGAGTTCGGCGCTCTATCTGCCCATCATGTTCCAGAACACCATCAACATCCCGCTGCCCATCCTCTATCTCGCCTTCGGCGACGAGGGAGTGGCGACGGCCGTGCTCTTCTACATCCCGAACGGTCTTCTCATCTACTCGCTCGGCATCTACATGGCCTCGGGGCACAAAGAGCTACGTCAGGGACTCAAGGCTGTGCTGAGGACACCCCTCATCTACGCGGCCGTTCTCGGCCTGGTGCTGAATCTCACGGGCGCGGCGGTGCCGGATGCAGTGACCACCGGCCTCAAGCTGGTGGGCCAGGCCGCGGTGCCTCTCATGCTTCTCATCCTCGGGATGAACATCGGACGCTTCAAGTTCAGCCAGATCCCGCTGACCATCACAGCGAGTGTTATCCGCATGGGTGGGGGGTTCGCGGTGGGGCTGCTGGCGGTGTGGCTGCTCGGCATGACCGGCCTGCCTCGTGCGATCGTGCTCTTCGAGGCAGCGATGCCGAGCGCGGTCTTCGTCACGGTGCTGTGCACCAAGTACAACAACCAGCCGGAGTTGGCGTCCTCGATCGTGCTGACCACCACGGTCATGGCGGTGGGCGTCATCCCGGCGTTGCTCTACTATCTGACCTAGGAGGCACGTGGCAGTGACAGACAGGCCTTTCCGCGTACGCGGGGTGGTCTTCGATTTCGACGGCACCCTCACGCAGCCCGGCACGCTCGACTTCGCCGCCCTCCACGAGGCCGTGGGCTGTCCGCGAGACATCGGCCTGCTGGAGTTTCTCGCGGCCATAGACGACCCCGAAGAGCGCCGGAGCAAGGAGGCCGTCCTCAACGCCGCCGAGCTGGAGGCGGCCGACCGTTGCCGGCCGAACGAGGGAGCCGCCGATCTGGTCGCCTACCTCCGCGACAGCCATATCCCCATGGCCATCATCACCCGCAACAGCCTTGCCGCGGTGCAGCGGGCTGTGGCTTACCTCCCGGATCTCGCCCTCAGCGATTTCACCGCGGTGGTCACGCGGGATCTTCCCCTCAACCCCAAGCCTTTCCCCGACGGTGTCGAGCTGGCGGCTCGGCAGATGGGCGTAGCCGCCGGTGATCTCTTGATGATCGGCGACCACGCCTTCGATATCGAGGCGGGCAAGCGGGCAGGGACGCTCACCATGTTCTTGCGTAACGACCCGGCGGAGGCACGGTCTACGGGCGGCGCCGATTTCGTGGTCGACACCCTCGACGAGGCGCGGCACGTGATCTGCTAAACCGTACGGTGCTGACGAATAGTACGGTGATGCCGTATAATATCGTCATCATGACTTCCAAACCATCACATACTCCGGCCGAACGGTTTCGCGCCGCATACTGGCAGGTCTTGCACGACCTCGACACTTCGCGCCTGCAACAGTGGGAGCAGTCGCGGCTGACCCTGCCGCAGCTCCGGGTGCTGTTCCAGGTGCGCAAGGCTCCCGGCATCACCACGGGGCAGTTGGCGAAGTGCCTGGGCATCACCATGTCGACCACCAGCGGTCTGGTCACCAAGCTGGCCGACCGGGGCCTGATCGACCGGCGCAGCAGCGAAGCCGACCGCCGGCAGATCCCTCTCGAACTGAGCGAAGAGGGCCACCGTCTGGCGGGCGAGCTGGCCGCCGAGACCACTCGGCCCTTCCTCGAGGCCGTTGCCGAGGAGCTGGGCGAGGATCTGGACGATGTCGCGGCTGTGCTCGAAAGCCTGGCGCTTGCCAGCGCACGGGTGAGGACTCGATGAAGGGGACGTCGCGCGCCGGCTTCCCACGTCCCCGGAGGCCCCGCAGTCAAGACCTGGCCCACGCGTTCCGCGCTCTGCGCAACCGCAACTACCGGCTGTTCTGGGGCGGGCAACTGATCTCCCAGGCAGGCACGTGGATGCAGGACGTCGCCTTGAGCTGGCTGGTGGTCATCATGACCGAGTCGCCCGAGGCGCTGGGCCTGACCATGACCATCCGCTTCCTACCCGCCCTGCTCTTCTCTCTGCACGGCGGCGTACTTGCCGATCGTCTACCAAAGCGCCGGACCCTGGTCATCACACAGTCTACGCAGCTGGTCGTCGCGCTGGCCCTGGCGGTGCTGACCTCCACCGACGTCATCACCGTGGTGCTCATCTACACCCTGGCCGGCGTCCGGGGCCTCATAGACGCCATCGAAGGCCCGGCGCGCCAGGCCTTCGTCCCGGAGATGGTGGGGAGGGCTGACCTGCAGAACGCCGTGGCGCTCAACTCCACCCTCTTCAACGCCGCCCGCATCGCCGGGCCGGCGGTGGGAGCGGTGGTGATCAGCGCTCTGGGGGGCGGCACGGACGCCATCGCGGCTTGTTTCTACATCAACGTCGTCACCTATCTTGCGGTGGTTGCGGCGCTGCTCGCCATGCGTGCCGGCGAACTCCATCCGGTCCCCCGCGCCCCCCATGGCGACTCGTTCCGGCAGTTGCGGGAGGGATTCCGCTACGCCCGTTCGGTCCCGGAGATCATGGCTATCTTCATCGTGATGGGCACCATCGGCGCGTTCGGTCTGAACCTACAGACCATGCTGCCCCTGATCACCAAGTGGTTGTTGAATGCGGGGGCATCCACGCTGTCACTTCTGACCACGTCCATGGGGGTGGGCTCGGTGGTAGCGGGTCTGTTCCTGGCCTATCGGGGCAAACCGAGCTTGCGGCTGATCTTTGGAGGCGCTGCTGCCTTCGTCGTCCTGTTGGCGCTCATGGGGCTGACGGGCTCCACAGCTCTGATGGCTGTGCTGCTGTTCGTGGCCGGAGTCATGGCGGTGCTCTTCATGACGACCGCGAACACCCGGTTGCAGACCCTGGCGCCCGACCATCTGCGGGGGCGCGTGATGGGCATCTACATCCTGCTCTTCATCGGCACCACGCCCATCGGGAGCTACCTCATCGGTGCGTTGGCGGAATACCTGCCCATGCGGGCTGACTGGCGTGTGCGGACGACCATCCTCATCATGGCCGGTCTGAGCGCGGCCGGGGTGGCCGCCGGAGTCATGTATGCCTTACGCGCGCGTCGAAAAGGTCCCGCAACCCAGCCCGAGCCCGACCCGGCCCTGGTAGAAGAGCCAACGGGGTGGGATCTGGAGCGGGCCGAGGGCTTGGAGGGCGGCTCGAATGCGGCATAAGGGTCCGTGGCTTACGCTGTTTCTCATTGCGCTGATGTTGAGCGCCGGCGTGGCCGGTCTGGCGTGCGAGGAGGCCGGTCTTCAGGCGGGAGCCGAGAGCGTCGGCGATCCCGAGGTGCCCTCGGCCGGCAATGGCGGGTACGAAGCGCTCCACTACGAGATCATGCTGGGGTTCGATCCGGGCTCCGGGGCCGTCGACGGTCTCACCACGATCGCGTGCGAGGCCAAGCAGGATCTGCGTTCGTTCAACCTGGATCTCTCCGGACTCGACGTGAGCGCCGTCACGGTGGACGGACGGAGCGCCGAATACCAACGGAAGCGGGGAAAGCTGATCGTCGCCTGCCCGGAAACGCTCGTTGCCGGAGCGGTGTTCTCCG
The DNA here is from genome assembly GCA_016929985.1 of Thermoleophilia bacterium. Next base: position 4,496 of record JAFGIH010000869.1, read on the forward strand.
TGGGCGTCGCCTATTCCGGCAAGCCCGAACCGGTGCGTGACGCCGAGTCGTTCTTGCTGGGCTGGCGACAGGTGGGGGACTACGTCTACACGCTGGATGAACCGCTCGGCGCGGCCACCTGGTATCCCGTGAACGATCATCCGTCGGATAAGGCCACCTACACGTTCCGTATCACGGTGCCCAAGCCACTCGTGGCCGTGGCCAACGGGGTCCTGGTGGAGACCATCGACCAGGGCAGAGACCGGACGTTCACGTAGGAGATGCGCCAGCCGCTCGCCAGCTACCTGGCCGCGGTCAGCATCGGAGAGTATGAGCTCGAAGAGAGCGAGGCCTCGAACGGCGTTCCGATCCGCAACTATTTCGCCTCCGGACTGTACGGCACAGCTCGGGCGCTGTTCGCCCCGACGGGAGACATGATCGCCTACTTCGCCAAGCAGTTCGGTCCGTATCCCTTCGAGGCCTACGGCGTGGTCGTGCCCATGGCCGCCACCGATGCCGCCATGGAGAACCAGACCATGTCGCTCTTCGGGTCCGACGTGCTCGAACGTCTCTCGTCCGACGCCACAGTCAGGGACGTGTATCTCTCTCACGAACTCGCCCATCAGTGGTTCGGCAACAGTGTGACTATCACCCGCTGGGCCGACATCTGGCTGAACGAGGGATTCGCCACCTACGCCAGCTGGCTGTGGCTGGAACACGACCAAGGTCCCCGGGTGCTCCGGGCGATGGTGGAAGAGAGCCTGAGCATGCTACAGGGTAGGGACTATCCGCTACTCACCGAACCGGGGAACGATCTCTTCAGTGCGAACGTGTACCGGCGGGGGGCGCTGACCCTACATGCTCTGCGGCTGACAGTGGGTGACCAGGCCTTTCTCCACATCTTGCGGGAGTGGGCCACGCGGTACCAGTATGCGAACGCGACCACGGAGGACTTCGTGGCGTTGGTCAAAGAACTCGCGTCGGACGTGCCGCCGGCGGATCTGTCCGGGCTGTTCGACGCCTGGCTTTTTCGGAAGGAATTGCCGGCTCTTCCCGAGGCGGCGTCGTGAACGAGCATGAAGGCGGACAGGAAGCGGCCTGGGCGGCGTTCGACTGGACCCGAGAGCGCTATGAAGACATGATCGCGCGGGTGGTCCCCGACTACCACGAACAGACGCGTCTCATCGCAGAGACGGTGTGCGCGGCAGCCTGCGACAGTGGCCCGGGGCACATGCGTGTGCTCGAACTGGGAGCCGGCACGGGCGCTCTGGCGCGTCTGTTGCTGGAGACTTGCCCTCAGGCGCACGTGACCGCGATGGACGTGTCGTCCGTCATGCTCGCTGCGTGCCGGGAGGTCCTCGCCCCGTTCACCGGCCGCGCACGGGTGGTGGAAGGCGATTTTGCCTCCGCGGAACTCGGCAGCGGCTATCAGGCCGTGGTATCGCGACTGGCGCTCCACCATCTGGACGATCAGACCATGGTGGCGCTGGTCGGTCGGGTCTTCGAGGCGCTTGTCCCCGGAGGAGTGTTCGTGAATGGCGACATGATCGCCGGCGCCGGCGACGAGGAGAGCGCAGACATGATGGCCGAGTGGCGCCGGTGCATGACCTCCCGAGGTGATGACCCCGACGAGTGGGTGCGGTGGTTGGTGGGGGAGGACGACTTCCCTGCCACCGAACAGGCACAACTCGGCCGGCTGCGAGACGCGGGGTTCATAGCGGTCCAGGTCATCTGGAAGCGGGCCGGCTTCGCGATGTTCCGGGCGGAGCGGCCGTTGCGGGCCGAACGCCCCCTGTAGGCGGGCCCCTGCGGGGACGCTAGATTGGAGTCAACTCCGGCCGGAGACGCACCTCTCCGCGCACGCCGCCCAGACGCCCCGCAATGAGTTCCAGCGCCATGAAGACCCCTTCGGGTACGTCACCCTCCCAGCGCAGTCCCCACCGTTCGGCCGGGATGAAGCCGAACCTCGAGTAGTACTCCGGACGGCCGGCGACCACGATGCCGGCGTGTCCTTCCCCGCGGACGCGCTCCAGACAGGCCTCGACGAGCATCGTCCCGATGCCGTGACCTTGATGGGAGGGCATCACGGCGACCGGCCCCAATCCCAGAAGCGGCATCTCCCCGCGGTCGGTCGCAACCGTCGCGGGTGTCACGAGAGCGTGACCGGTCACCTCACCTCCGCTCACGGTGCCCTCTTCGTCTTCGTCTGCGTCGACGACCGCCACCATCGACAACGTCACCGCTCCGGCGGCGCGTAGGGCGTCGACCGTGTCGGCTTCGTTAGTCCTGTCGAAGGCCAGCACGTTGACGTAGCGGATGTCGTCCTTGTCATCCGGCCTCTCGAGCCGCACGCGCACGGCCGCTATGGAGAACCCGGTCACCCCGCGGCGCCGTCGTGGGGAGTCCGCCTGGGAGGAAGGGGTAGCTCCCGACCCTCGAGCGCCAGGATGGCCTCGCGGATCTCCTGCGGGAACGAGTTCTTGCAGAGACTCACGTAGTCGTAGCCGACGATCATCGCGTCACCCGTGGCCGCCAACTCCCCCGTACTCTGACTGACCGCGGCGTGGGTCATGAGCGCGCGGTCGCGTCCAAGGTGGGTGATCCGCGCGCCCACCGAGAGGGTGTCGGGGAACGTGACGGGTGCGAGGAAGCGGCAACTCACCGACTTGATGATCAAGCCATTCTCCCGCCATCCCGGACCGGGGGAAGGCACCCCCAAGCGCAGCAGGTACTCGATGCGGGCCGTCTCGAAGTACTGCAGATACAGGATGTTGTTGACGTGGCCGAGGCTATCCATGTCGCCCCAGCGCACCACGATATCGGTGATCACCGGGTAGTCTTCAAGCATATGCGTCCCCTGCGGGCAGAAAGCGGTCACGAGGCATTGTAGCGCCGTGCTCGTCGCACAGCGAAGCCTACGAGCCGGTGTACCGGAGCTCGAGGCGCACGTTCCCGAGTCTCCACTTGATTCCTTAGTGATATCATAATAATATTATAATATGAGTATCATCGAAGTCAGCGACCTGCGCAAGACCTACGGCGACCTCGTGGCTGTGGACGGAGTCTCGTTCTCGGCGGAGGAAGGAGAGATCTTCGGCATCCTCGGCCCGAACGGGGCCGGCAAGACCACCGCGGTCGAGTGTGTGATCGGCCTGCGGCAGCCCGACTCCGGCACCATGAGCGTTCTCGGTCTCGATCCGCAGACGCAGCGCGACCGGCTTCGCGAAGACGTGGGGGTGCAACTCCAGCAGAGCGTGCTCCCTGCCAAGCTGAAAGTCGGCGAGGCCATCGATCTCTACCACTCGTTCTACCGCCGCGCAGTCGACCCCGATCGGCTACTCGAACTGCTGGGCCTCTCCGGTAAGCGCGACGTCTACTTCAAGAACCTGTCCGGCGGGCAGAAGCAGAGGCTGTCCATCGCCCTGGCGCTCGTTGGCGAGCCCAAAGTGGCGGTGCTCGACGAGCTGACCACAGGGCTCGACCCGCAGGCGCGCCGGGAGACCTGGGGGCTCATCGAGGGGGTGCGCGAGC
>JAFGIH010000870.1 GCA_016929985.1 Thermoleophilia bacterium
GACATGCGGAATCACATCGCGTGTTACGTCTCGTGGTTTCACGAGTGCCGCCCACATCAAGGTCTTGGCGGTCGGACTCCGAACGAGGTCTACAACGGAAAGAAGCCGGCGAACACGGAGCCACGGTTCGAGCCACGGCCCCAGTGGCCAAGGGGCTCGCCATGCGCGGAGCCTCAGGTGCGGGGCACGCGGCGGAAGGTGACCCGGCTCACGCTGTCAGTGAAGTTTGTCGATGGACGCCGGCAGTTGCCAGTCGTCGAGGTGAAGGCGGCGGCCTGATCCGACAGAGTGGACGTCGGGATCGCGGTGGGGGACTTGGCGAGGACGGTCCGTAGACAGTGCGCGCCGTCGGAAAGCGTAGGGCGTACTTCACTTTCGAAGCTGCCCGAAGGACAATCGGTCGGGGATGAAAGTCCCTGGTAGCAAGACGCGGACGCTGGAATCCGAGCCTCGCGACGCGCAGAAAGAACGTCTGACCACTACCCCAGTCCCAGACCACCCGGAGGGCCACGCCGCGTCAGCCTCCCCCTCGACCGACTCGCTCCGTTGGCTCAATTCTGGTCAGCAGGCTTCGGTCAATCCCGGTAAGCCCTATAGCAGATGCCGCCCACTTCGCGTGAGTCCCATAGCCCTACCGCGACCATCCGTTCTCCAGAAGAGAATTGCAGAACTCCGGCGAGAACGACGCATGTCAGGGAAACCCAGGGGAGCGCCATAGCAATCCCGGTTTATCGTAAAAGGTCATGACCGCTTCGCCATGCCGATTGATATACTCATAGACTAAGCGCCAGAGATCGTTGTCCCACCTCTGAGTGCACGCCACGCCGGCCCGAAATGGCTCCGCCCTGAAATAGCGAAACGGGATCACGACACTACCGGACACATCGATGTATCCCCAGGATCCTTCCGGTATAGTCCAGCCATCAACGGCGTCGATGTGTGCGTCTGCCGAGGTCGGACCGGAAACAGCAGCTAGTCCCTCCGAGAAATCTCCCGCGTTGTCGAAGACGAATGGAACCGCCACCTCGCCAGAGTGGTCAATGTAGCCCCACATGCCGTCTCTTCGAACGGCCGCCCGCCCGCAGACGAAGCTCTTGGCCTCCTCAAAGCTACATGCGATGACGGCCTTACCGGTCGGGTCGACATAGCCCCATTCGCCCTCCGCTTGCACGGCTGCCAATCCACTACTGAATGACCGTGCACCCGAGTAGCGTGGGGGGACCACCCAATCTCCATTCCTGCCAATGAACCCCACTGTTCGGCGGACGGTTCCCGATCCCGACTCGCCACGGGAGTCTGACACGGTGACGCGTGCCAGACCTTCCGAAAACGGACTGGCGTATGAGAATCGTGGAGCGATAAGCCAGTGGCCTCGCCGATCGATAAAGCCCAACCGGTTTCCCGCACCGGCCGAGGCCAGTCCTTCCGAGAATCCTCCCACAGAGTCGAATCGCCGGGAGATGACCACCGTTCCATGGCCATCGACGTACCCTCCTCCGTCAAGGACGATTGCTGCGACACCTTCGTGGAACTCGGACACGTGGCGCGCCCAGACCAGAAAACGGACGGATCCGTTCCGGTCTATGCAGGCCCATTGTCGGCCTCGTCCCAGCAAGCCTCGCTCGACGGTTCCCTTGATCGGGAGGATTGCCAGACCCTCGTGGAACGTACAGGGGAGTCGATACTGGGCTGGCACGACAAGCCCGCCACGATCGTCCCACCACGCTCTCGTGAGCAGCAGGTCGCCGGGTGTGTACTCGGCAAGCGTGTAACGCTGCTCTTGTGTATTGATCTCCAACGGGACTTGGGGGAACGGCCCGTGATCCCGATTCGGAGTGCTGCACGAAACGACAAGAATCAGACAGCAGCCACAGCCAACCGAATTGAACCGATGCGGCCACGAGGTGAAATCGACGGAACTGTTGAAAGCGCGTATCACACATTCACCTTCTTCAATCTAGGGGTGATCGTGTCTTGGGGCGGTCGACTACTCTTCGAGACTCCTATGAGCACACTCATCGAAGACATCGTCCGCGAGTTCAAGCGCATTCTCGCGACTGCAATGATCTCTGCAGGAGGTGCTGGCAAGATGTATGGAGCATTGTCTTTCCGAGAGGAATACGCGGCGGTCTCCCTCCCATGTCACTATGTTCCCGGAGTCAGCGCCTACTCCGAGTTTACAGACACCAGATGCTGAGTTGGCTTGGATTTCGCGGCAAAGGCATTCTCTGCAACTGGTCCCCGTGGGTTCCCACGCACGGTGACAATACTGAAGACAGTGAGCCACTTCGTGTGCGACGATTCCCAAGGCAAAAGTCCAGTCCATCCCGCCGAATGGGCCCACAAGGCCCTCGATTTGGCTCTTGTTGATGCAGATGTCACAATGACGCTCCGTAAACTCACCCCATCTAGTCCAAGTTGATACGGGGTAGACGTGGGCGTGTGCGATGTGACCACCACCGCAGTCGTCCAGGCAGTCCACAGAGATGATGCAGTCCAGAATTGGGTACCCCCTCCTGGTGCGCCTATGAGCCAACCTCAGAAGGGTCGCCACCTCTGGAAACCACGCAACGGCTGACGTGTCACCAGTGCGGATTGCATCCTCCGTCAGCTTCTTGATGTCCTCGCAATTGCGCTTTGGCACCCAGTCAGGTGTTGACCAGACCACCTTCCACGGGTTGTCGGACTGGGGGCACGGAGGTTCTGCCGCCTCGATCTCCGGATTCGACGTTGTCGGGCCGACGGCCCAATCTACTGATCGAAGGCCAAGGCCTGTCGCCGTGGACGGGTCAAACATGGCGACGCCAGCAGTGATGAGGTTCCAAGGTCCCGTGAGCGCCACCGAATCCGTGACCCACCCTCGTCCAGCCAAGAACTTCGGCACGACGATCAAGCCGGAGACGGTGACGTCCTTCTGGATCTCGCCGAAGCGCGTGGCGGCGAAGCTGTCGTGATAGGTGAGGCTCGCGTCGGCGAGCGTGTCGAGCGTGCCGAAGGCATTCAAGCTGAAAAACCTGGGGCCCTCGCTCTGGCTCAGCACCAGCCCGCTCGGCGTCACCGTGAAGCGATTGCGCGTGCCTCCTCGCGTCTGCGACAGGAGCGATCCGCGATCCCAGACCTCGGTCACCAGCACCGCGTCCTTGTCCGTCCACCCCAGCCGCTGGCCGAAGGCCGTCAAGCGATAGCTCTGGTCCTCGGCGGCGGCAACGTCCGTCATTCCCACCAGCCGGCTCTCGTAGTCGAAGGCGTAGGTGACGACCCCGGCGGACGTCTCCATCGAAATCCGGTTGCCACGGCCGTCGTAGCCGTAGGTGGTCCAGTCCGGCCCGGCCTCCTCAGCGGACAGAAGCGCGTTACGCTCATCGAAGCTGTACGTGGTCGTGGCGCCGTCCACCGTCTTGGCGACGCGGTTGTTCGCGGCGTCGTAGCCGTACACGATGTCGAAGTCCACGGGACTCGCCGCCGTGTCGCTCCGGTGCTCTCGAGTCAATCGGTAGTCCCCGTCAAACGTGTACGTGGTCCGCGAAGTGCCGGAAGAGGACGAGGAATGGAGCACTGCGGTGACCCGCCCTGCGTGGTCCAGGGTGTAGTCCTCGCGTGCCAGGATCTGGGCCGGGGTCGCCCTCACGTGCGTCTCGATACTCTTGGTTCCGCCAGTCGCGTCGTAGGTGTGGGTGATGTCGGAGCCGTTCGCTTGCTCGATGAGGTTCACTCTGCCGCGAGAGTCGTAGCTCACCGTGGTTCGCTCCCCGGACGGATTCACCAGGGAGCGGAGCCGGCTCAGAGCATCATAGCCGTACTCTTGCGCTCCGCCAGCGGCGTCCGTCAGGCTCGCGCGCCGCCTCGCGGCGTCGTAGGTGAGCGTCAGCGTGTAGGCGAATACCGGGGGCGATCCCACGCCGCCGATCCTCTCCTCCAGAAGATCCCGACGCAGGTCGTAGGTCCGCTCGTGGAACCCGCGATCGTCGCGCCAGCCGGTTAGGTTACCCGCAGCGTCAAACGCCATCGTGACATACGAC
>JAFGIH010000871.1 GCA_016929985.1 Thermoleophilia bacterium
GCGGGACTGGAAGAATACGTACGCAGCCGACATGGCGAGGTATTACAAGGCGGTGAGCGGCATGAAGAACCCGCTCAAGCCGTCGGCCGCAGAGGTCCAGGCAGCAAAAAACCTTGACGCGCTCCTGGCAGACATGGTGAGAGACCTCGAGGTCATCAAGGCGCCGGCACGATACATGAACCTTCATGCCGACTACCTGGCCTCGATGAAGGAGCTGGCGCAGGGGGTCCACGATCTCGCTCAGGCCCTCGACGACGGCACGAGCTACCAGATCGTCAAGGCCATCGCCGATATCGCGATCACCTGGGAAGAAGACGAACCTGCGCGGACCGCCATGGAGCAGGCACTGGGCTTCTCGCTCTCGTCATAGGACTGATCCGCGCCCCGAGAGCAAGGTCGCCGGGCGTTCAGAACTCCTTGTTCGTGACCATGCGGAGGCTGTACAGCGCCGACGGGTGGTACATGCCCCCATGCATCCCCCAAACGGCGCTGAGGGTGTCGAACTCCAGCGGCAACAGGGTGAAGAACAACTTCTCGAGGTGCGCCGGAAAGGTGTTGTCGGGATGGGTCGTGCCGGGGGTGTAGGCGGGCTTGTCCTGAAAGAGCCGGATGGTCTTGTACAGACTGGTGAGGCTCTTCTCGTACTGCTTCAAGCGGAAGGAGATGAGCAGGAAAAGCTCCAGGGAGTCCAACAGCTCGGGCCGGGTCAGCCCACTGCCCTGGTAGGCGCTCACCTTGAGGTTGGCGACGGTGATCACCACTCCCCTGGTGTCAGACGAGTCCGAGAGCACGCCGGCCCTCTCCAGCCGGACCTCGTCATCATCAAGCTCCAGGCGGTAGCGCAGCTCCCGGCGTGTATATTCGAGGGTGGCGTCCATCACACGGCAGTATATTCCTGTCGCCTCCTACGGCAAAGACCGCAGTGCCGACATCTGAGGTTATTTCCTCGTCCATCCACGGTACAAAGCAGCCAACGACCACAAGGAGGCAGAGTGAACGCCTACGACGTCATGCATGAGTGGGACAACGCCACGGGCAAGGGCCCACGTTCTGATGAAGAGCTCGACGAAGTCATCCCCGGTCTGCTGGGAGAGGTAGACTACGCCGAGTGGAAAGCCGCTCTCGAGGCCAGCAACATACATGCCATCATCCAGGGCATGAAGATCTGGGGTATGCCGATGGAGCCGCTCAAGCCGTTCGACCTCGACTCGGGCATCGAGACGCACGAGCGGACGTACGAGCCCCGAGCATAGTCACAGCCGCCGGCGGGCGCCGGGTGACCGGCCCCCCGTGCGGCGTGCTTCTACTCGATCCTATTTGCCGCCGTTGTTCTTGGCGGCGGCCGGCGTCTTCTTCGCCGCGGTGGCCTTCTTCTCCGCGGTCGTTTTCTTGCCGGCCTTCTGTGGCGCGGCAGCCTTCTTTTCGGAGCCCTTCTTCTTCGCAGCCGCCGCCCTTTTCTCTGCGGCGGCCTTCTTCTCCTTTGAAGCCTTTCGAGCCGCGGCTTTCTTCTCCCGGGCCGCCTTGTCGGCGGCGGCCGCTTTCTCCGCAGCCTTCTCGGCGGCCACGACAGCGGACGGCTTACGTTTCTTCTTCTTCTTCGCCGCGCCCTCTTCGCGCTTCAGAAGCTTCGACACGGCGTCAATGATCGTCTGTAGGGTGTTGTTCACACCCGCCTCCTGATTCAGAAGTTTCGCTTCAGTCCGTGTATCCGGCCAAGCATACCAACGCTGTCCTTATCCAGGAAGGGCCCTCCGCATCCGTCTCAGAGCCTCCTCGAGCAACGCACGGTTGCAGCCGAAGTTGAGGCGCACGAAGCCGGGTCCTTCGAAGTCGGCGCCGTCCGAGAGCCCCACTCCCACCTCTTCGAAGGCTGAAGCCGGGTGAGCGAATCCGGTCCGCCGGGCATCGATCCAGGCTAGGTAGGTGGCCTCCACGTGGGCGACGCTGACCTGGGAGATGGCCGCGATCTCCCGCTCCACCAGATCGCGATTGCGCCGCAGATAGTCAAGGAGAGCCCGGTGCCATTCCGCCCCCTCCTGGTAGGCGGCCTGCGCGGCCACGTACCCCATGACGTTCACGTGGGGCACGATTCCCTCCATGGCCCTGCTGAAAGCCATGCGCAGGGCAGGGTCGCTGATGATGGCGAACGAGCAGCCCAGTCCGGGAGTATTAAAGGTCTTGCTGGGGGCCATGAGTGTGATCGTGCGGGCAGCCATCTCGGGGGCTATCGTCGCGATGGGGACGTGGCGCTTGTCCTCGTCGAGCACCAACCCCGCGTGGATCTCGTCAGAACCGATCACGAGATCGTGACGGCAAGCGAGGGCGCCGAGCTCGGACAGCTCCTCGACCGTCCAGACCCGTCCCACCGGGTTGTGGGGCGCGCACAAGAGCAGCAACGTGGTGCACGGTGTGAGCGAGCGTTCCAGGGCGGCGAGATCCATCTCCCACCGACCTTCGGCCTCCACCAGCGGGACCTTGACCACCCGCCGGCCGGCCAGCACCGGCGCCGACAGAAACGGCGGGTATACAGGAGTGAAAGTGGCCACCTCGTCGCCGGCGGCTCCCACCGCGCGGCACAGCACGTTGAGGCCCGAGACCAGCCCCGGCAGCCAGATGATCCACTCCGGACGTATCTCCCAGCCGTATTCACCAGCCAGATAGGCTCGGACCGTCGCTTCGAGCGCCTCCGGCGCGTGGCCGTAGCCGAACACACCATGGGAAGCCCGCTCGCAGAGCGCCTCGATGACCGCGGGAGGCGACCGGAAGTCCATGTCGGCCACCCACAGGGGTATGACGCCCTTGCCCTGGTACTTGTCCCACTTGTAGCTCGCGGTGCCGCGGCGATCCACGGCGGCGTCGAAGTCGAAGTCAAGATGATCACTCATAGCACAGCCAGACTACCGTACCGGCGCAGGAAGTCCAGCGTGCCGGAGCTTGTAGCCGGTGTTGCGAGATGCTAGCGTCGGGCGCAGCAACCAGCGAACAAGGAGCGGGCATGAAGATCGTCGTTGGTTTCACGATGTCAGACGAGAGCCGAGCAGCCCTTGAATGGGCGCTCGACGAAGCCGAGCAGCACGGCGCCGAGATAGTGGTCGTCCACTCCATAAGAGGCGGCGGCGATTGGGAGGCCGAAGAGAAGGAGATACTGGCCTATCGCCCCGAACTCGACGAGATAGAGCGCCGCCTGACCGGCGCAGGCGTCCGGCACACGGTGCGCCGCCTCATACGCGGTATGTCCCCCGCTCAAGACCTCGTCAGGGTCGTGTCCGAAGAGAAAGCCGATATGATAGCCATCGGCATACGTCGAAGGTCCCGGACCGGCAAGCTGCTCATGGGCAGCAACGCCCAGGAGATCCTGCTGATGGCCGACTGCCC
>JAFGIH010000872.1 GCA_016929985.1 Thermoleophilia bacterium
AGGCCGAGAGCTTGGGCATCACGCGACTGGACGAGGAGGGCTTGCGGGCACTGATCGGGGCCGGAGGAGCCTGATCGGGCCTGGAGACCCGGCCGCGATGGCCGGCCGTTCGGCAGATGGTGTCCGGCGTCTATCGGACTGAGTGCGGAGCGCCGAAGGCCGCGACCGCCTTCTTCTTAAAGACAGATTCCTCGTGGCGCTTGGGCTTTCCGGAATGGTTTTGCGGACCTTCGCATCCAAAATGGAGGAAAGCCCAAGCGCCACGAGGCACTAGCGAGTGAGGGCCGCCTGCTGCTCCGCTTTGGCCAGGTTGCTGCGCTCGCCGCCCTGCACTCCCACCTGCTCGGTATCCACCTGCTCGCGTGGCGTAACGACCAGGTTGCCCCGGTCGGTGGTAACTTCTATCACCCGCACGACGCGGGGACGGTCCTCCTCGTCGAGTTCCAGGTGGACCACCAGGGGATTGAGCTTTCTCAGGTGCTCCGCCGCGGACTTGCTCATGGCCAACCACTCGTTGAGGGTGGTCTCGGGATCCGCGCTCTGGATGGTCGTAAGGCCGCCCGTGGAGCTGACTGTGAGGGCGTTGAGGAACGGCGGAGCGTCCCGACGGGCGATCTCGCCGGCCACCATCCAGGTGGGCCGCATATCGGCGGCTTTCTTGAAGGTCGAGACCCGCGCGGGTGTGCCGTGCTTGGCTTTGAGCTGCACCGTGAACGAGCGCATCTTGAGGATGGGCAGTCCCTCGTCGGCATCGTCGATGGCCACGATGCGGTGATCGCGGGGCAGAAGGTCGATGAGGGCGTTCAGCAGGGTGGACTTGCCCGACTTGGGGCCGCCACTGATGAAGATGGTGCGCTTCAGGCCTAGGCTGCTGTTGAGGAACCGGGCGTACCACGGCGTCATGAGGTTGTCGTCGACCAGGCGGCGTAGCGAGACGTTGAGGATGCCACTGCCCTTGGGGATGACGGCGCCGGCGCTGATGGGCTTGGTGGCCTGCAGGGCGGCGGCTCGGTCGAGCTGGTGGGTCTGGTAGGTGGTGACCACAGCCTGGAGCATACGGGTCAACATCGTGAGATTGGCCCGCTCTTCCTCGGAGGGATTGTTCTGCGCGATGAGGTCGTCCGCAAGCTTCTTGAGACCTTGCTCGTACGAGGCCAGAATGCGGTCGAAAGACGCCAAAATCCCTCCGATTGTCTCGGACTGCTGCGAACCTATCCTCTGTATCGGCCAACTACCAGAAACGGAAAAGCCCTATCTCCTCAGATCGAAGGGGATTTGTATCTTACTTGCGCACCATCGACGGGGTCACTCCGAACGGCCCGCTGGTGCGGGTGGTCGTCAAACTTGACTGCGATCCGGACGTCGAACCCTGCTTCGGCGGCGAAGGTGAGGTAATCTCTCTCATCACACGGGCTTCGGCGGACGAACTGGGGATCACTCCGGGGGCGCGGGTGAGCGCGAGCGTCAAGGCGACCGCGCTCAACATGTTGGCCGGCTGAGGAGGCAGAATTGTACGACGAGGTGAGCCTAGCCCTGTTGGTGGGAGGCAAGTCCACCCGCATGGGTGAGGACAAGGCCTTTGCCCCGTTCCATGACGGGACTCTCCTTCACTGGATGTGGAATCGCTACAGTCCCCTCTTTGCCCACGCTTTTGTGGTCGCGCGGGAGTCCGCCCGGTTCCACACGTTGGGTCTTCCGGTGATCGTCGACGCCTTGGCGGAGCATGGATCGGCGGTGGGGGTCTACACGGCGACCCTGGCCTCCCCCACCGAGCGGGTCATCTGCCTTGCCTGCGACACGCCGTTCGTGACTCCGCAGTTGTTGCGGACCCTGGTGGAGAGGTCGGCGGGTTACGACGTCTTCGTTCCTCGGCATGGCGAATTCTTGCAGCCTTTGTGCGCCGTTTACGGCAAGGGCACTCTCGACGCCTATCGTCAGTTCATCGGATCAGGAGGCCGGTGCATCTTCGACATCTATCCCGATCTCAACACCGGCTATCTGGACATGGACGACGGCAGCTACGGCGATCCCGAGGCCCTCTTCATGAACGTCAACACCCCCGCCGAGCTGGAGGCCGCCCGGCAGCGGCTGGCGGCCGAGGACGTGGGCTGGCGCGCGGCGCTCCAGCCCCGTATCCAGGCCTTCATGGACATCTCCCCGCTCCCCACAGTCTCCTTCATAGGCAAGAAGAAGTCCGGCAAGACCACCGTGGTGCTGGGCGTCATCAAAGAACTGAAGAGCCGGGGCTACCGGGTGGCCGCCCTCAAGCACGACACCCACGGCTTCGAGGTCGACGTGCCGGGCACCGACTCCTACCGGTTCCGCGAAGCCGGGGCCGACGTGGTGGGCATCTCTTCTCCGGACAAGTACGTGTGGTTGAACCACGTGGAGGAGGAGCGTCCGCTTGGCGATCTGGCCGGCCAGATCCGCGAGCCGGTGGATATCGTGATCACTGAGGGGTTCAAGAAGCAGGACGCCCCCAAGATCGAGGTGTCGCGCCGGGCGCGGAGCAGCGAGTTGGTGAGCGCCCCGGATGAACTCGTCGGCAGCACGAGCGACCAAACGTTCCCGGACTACCCGGTGCCGCAATACGCCCTCGACGACTTTCGAGGGTTGGCCGATCTCATAGAGGCGCGTATACTTGACCGAGTATAACGCTGCTGGACTACCGCGAAAGAGGCTGCACGTGAATCCCCCGGCCGGTCAAAGAGTCGATTATCTCCGTCTCTCCGTCACCGATAGATGCAACTACCGGTGCGTTTACTGCATGCCCGCTGAAGGGGTGCCGTTCAAACCCCATGGTGACCTGCTCACTTACGAAGACATGGAGTTCTTCGTACGGGCGGCTACCTCCATGGGCATCACCAAGGTGCGGCTGACCGGCGGCGAGCCGCTGGTGAGAAAAGGCCTCCCCGATCTGGTGAGGCTGCTCAAGGCTATCCCGGCGCTCCGTGGCATCTCTCTCACCACCAACGGTGTCTTGCTGCCGAAGTTTGCTTCAGAACTGAAGAAAGCAGGCGTCGACCGCGTGAACATCAGCATCGACTCACTGCAACCAGATCGCTACCGAGAACTCACACGGGGTGGGTCTCTGGAAAACGTCCTCAAAGCAGTGGAGTCCGCGCTCTCGGCCGACCTGAGCCCGGTGAAACTGAACGTAGTCATGATGCCCACCCTTCTGTCTGAGCTTGCCGATTTCGTCGCTCTCACGCGCGACAGGCCGCTGCATGTGCGCTTCATCGAGTGGATGCCGGTGGGCGGCTGCGGCCCGAGAGCGGTGGGCGATTCGCTCCCCAAGGCCGACGTGCTGGCCGCCCTTCGCGAGATGGGCGCTCAGGGGTTGGGGGAGCTGACCCCTGTGGACTCGCCGGCGGGCTGGGGCCCTGCCCACTACTACTCGTTCCCCGGATACCAAGGCACGTTGGGGTTCATCGGCTCCACGTCCGACCACTTCTGTACCACGTGCAACCGGCTGCGTCTCACTGCCGACGGGGGTCTCAAGAACTGCCTTTTCTCGGACGACGAGATCAGCGTGAGGTCGGCGGTGCAGGCTAGGGACCTAGATGCGGTGATCGATCTGATAACTGAGTCGATCGCGCGCAAGACCTTTGACAAGAACACGTTCTTGGGGCGCGCTTCACGCGGCATGTC
>JAFGIH010000873.1 GCA_016929985.1 Thermoleophilia bacterium
CGGCGTGAAGACCTCCTCCTTCATGAGCGCCTCCCAGGTCTTCCCCGTCACCGTCTCGGCCATTGAGCCGGCGACGACGTAGCCCAGGTTCGAGTATAGGAAAGCTGAGCCGGCGGGAGACGCGGGCTCAAGCGCGAGAGTCTCACGCACCATCCTGGCCCGGTCGGCCCCTGCCTCCGAATCGCAGGGGAAGAAGGTGACCCACGTCACGCCGGGCAACTCGGCCGGGAGTCCCGCTGTATGGGAGAGAAGCTGCTCCAGAGTGACGGCGCGGTATTCGTCTCTCATAGGATATTGGGGCCAAGCACATCATCCACCGTCGACGACCATGAGAGCGGCCTCTGGTCAATCAGGATCCCGCAAAGGAGCGCCGTCATGGCCTTGGTGTTGGACCCTATATGGAAGCTGTCGGAGATGGTCACCGGCTCGGAGTTCCCCCGCATGCGGACTCCTGCGGCCGCCTCGCACACGACCCCACCATCCTTGATGACGCCGACGACAACACCCGGTAGTCCGTCTTCCTGGTCGCTCGTGCACTCCCGCAGAACGTCTTCCGGGTCTGCCGATACGTCAGGAACCGTCGAAGACACGGCCGAAACCGTCTCGTTTCCGCCGCACGACGTGAGCGCGGCGGCCAGAACCATCATCACGAAGACGAGCAGAAGTAGGCGTCCCCTAGGCATCGGCTGTCCTTTCATCCGGCAGGAGTGAGTGGTTCATTGCGGCCGGCCAGCTCGTCCAAGAACATTGGCACGTCGCCAAGGACGCAGGATGCCCCCAGGAGGCAGACAAGCACCTGTATGCACTCCACCACGTACGCCACCTGGCCGACATGGGTGAACCGGAGATCAACGCCTTCCTCGCCCACCTTGCGGCGGAGGAGAGTAGAGCCGTCTGACACGCGCGCGCAACCGACCAGCTTCGCCGGCCGCTGACCGGCTGAGTCGTCAGGCCTATTCGGGAGTCGTGCGAGTCCGGTGCTATAATCGGCACCAGAATATCGATGCGCTTGGAGGTCTGTCATGCGGAGCGCCGCGGTGAAGTTCTCGGAAGATGTCGTCCCACTGGGCGACATGAAGGTGAATCCCGGCAAGATAGTCCGTCGCGTTGATGAGACCGGCCGGCCTGTGCTTCTCACAAGTCACGGCCGTGGGGTAGCGGTGCTGCAGGCACTGGGTGAGTACGAAGCAGCCCAAGAAGAACGCAACTTCATGCGAGCAGTAGTCGCGGGTCTTGCGGATATCGAGGCCGGACGGGTCATGTCGCTTGACGAGGTCGTGCGCTCTCTCGGCTTGGAATGAGCGAGACGCGGTGCCACATCGAGTTCGCGCAGTCTGCGCGCGACGACCTACGCGGTGTTCTGGACTGGTATGCATCCCAAGAAGCACCGGATGTAGGCACACGCATGGTGCTGGATATCGTGGCCCGCGTACGACAGCTCGCCATGTTCCCCGACAGTGGCAAGGTCGTGCCGGAGCTGGACACGCCGTGGCTTCGCGAGCTTGAGCAGCCCCCGTTTCGGATCGTGTACCGGCGGGATGAGACCGTTGTCACCGTCGTGCGTGTGTGGCGCTGTGAGCGTTTGATGGATCCGGGTCTCGCGAGAGACGCCCAACAGGCCGGCGCAGTCGCACAGCCTTCGGCTGGTAGCTGACCGGTGCGACGTTAGGCCCCAGACAAGCATGCCGCTGTGGATTCAAGAAACTCCGACGACAGAAGTGCCAATGGATCTGCTACTACTCGCCGATCCTTCGGAAGACAAGGTGCGCTCGTACCTTCCAAGGTTGAAGTGTTTCGTAGCGTCAAGTGGAGGATGGTCGTTGGCGCATGCGTGGTCCGGCCACTTGGTGGAGGCGCACACGAGCCAATGTGCATCGCTGTGCAGCCGGCACACCAGAAATCTGGCCATGGCACGGCGCTTCTGAAATGGGTCATTGGTTTCTTTCGCAAATCTGGTGCAAGCCAGATCGAGGTAGGTACCGGGACTTTTGGCCATCAACTTGCCTTCTACCAAAGGCACGGCTTTCGGGTTACAGGCATTGACCGTGACTTCTTCGCAAACAACTACCCTAAGCCAATATTCGTGGACGGCATACAACTCTTTGACATGCTGCGCCTCACCCTGAGGTACCCCAGCAATGCCGCGCCCGCCAAGCGCGTCGAGCAAAACGCCACGAGGTAGAATCGTCCTAGAACGCATCGGCGTCTGCTCATGCGCAAGGACGTTGGCACCTCGAAGGATCGAGAATCATGGACATATGGAAGTTCTACGACATCACGCACCGCGAACATGTGGTGTGCAATCCCACGAGCGAGGAGAAGCTGGCGCGTCTGGTGGAACTCCTGCGCCTCCCCGGTAACGCGCAGGTGGTCGACATCGCGTGCGGCAAGGGCGAGTTCCTGATTCGCTTGGCAAACGCCTATGGCGTTTCCGGCGTAGGCATCGACCTCTCTCCTTTTCACATCGCCGATGCGAAGAGAGGTCTCGAGGCGCGGGCCCCGAGCGCCGGCATCACCTTCGCTCAGATGGATGGTGCGGAGTTCAAGCCGGGCGAGCCACACAGCCTCGATCTGGCGTCATGTATCGGGGCCAGCTGGGTCTTCGGGGGGCACGCCGATACTCTCGAAGCGCTGATCGGCATGGTGAAGCCCGGCGGCTGGGTGATCGTGGGAGAGCCGTACTGGCTCCAAGAGCCGTCCGAGGAATACCTGGAGGCGTCTGGAGTCGCGAAAGCGGACTTCGGGAGCCACTCTGCCAATGCAGAAGCCGGGGAGCGACTGGGATTGGATCTCGTTCACACCATCGTGAGCGACAAGGACGACTGGGACAGATACGAAGGCCTGCAGTGGTTCTCGACCGGCGAGTACGCTCACACCCATCCGGGTGATCCGGACGTGGCGGAGGTGGTCGAGCGCGTGAGCAAGGCGAGGGCGGCATACCTGCGTTGGGGACGCGACACGATTGGCTGGGCGATCTACATGTTCAGATGGCGTTATGCAGCCTAGCCGGGACTGTACAGGCGATGGCCCGGCTCCTTGAACCGCGTCCTATACTAGGCGTGACCCGGCTGAGGGAGCGGCGATGAGAGACACGGCATATGCACCTGTATGCGGGATCTACTGCGGCGCGTGCCCTTTTCTCGGTCAGCAGTGTATGGGCTGCGGCAATGTGGACGGCAGGCCTTTCTGGACAGCCAATATGCCGAACGGCGTCTGTCCACTCCACGACTGTTGTCGCAACCAGAAGCAGCTCGAGCATTGTGGACTCTGCGCCAAATTCCCATGCAAGACGTTCGCTGAGCTCAGAGACCCGAACATGACTGATGAGGAATTCGCGGAATCCTTGAAGGCGAGGAAGGCCAACCTAAAGATCAGAAGCGAGATCGGGACCCACGCGTGGCTGCAGCAGACCGGCCGGTAACCGGCCGGCGGCGGGATAGACCAGGAGCCTCGGCCATGAGACGAGATGCCAGCGGACGGATCGAGAGTGAGCTCCGGGACCTGCCGAACGTCGGCCCGGTGCTCGAACGTAGCCTGCGCGAGGTGGGCATCGAGACCCCCGAACACCTGCGTTCGGTCGGTGCACGCGAGGCGTTCGTCCGCATCCGAGCGGCAGCCGACCCCGGCGCGTGCTTGCACATGCTCTACGGGCTTGAAGGCGCCGTCAGAGGCGTTCCCGACAAGCTCCTGCCCGATGACGTCAAGCGAGGACTCCGCGACTTCTGCCGTTCGCTGGACGCCGGGCGGCTCCCGGTGAAGGGCGGGAACGTCGAGCGCAGGAACGTCGAGTCGGCCGGCGGCGACTGATGAGCACACTCGGCGACAACTTGGCGGAGCCGCGAGAACGGCTTGGCAGAGGCGTCATCCAGAGAGCCCATACGGCGATCATCTCGTACATGTCGAATCTGCGGGCGCACTTCGCGACTGCACAGGGGGAGCGGTCGGTGACGGCGCTCGGAGGACGATAGCTAGTACCGTCCGAAGTCGTCCGCGGCCTGCTTCATCGCCCGGAGGTTGTCGGGTGGAGTGTGGACCGGCACCTCGCACCCCTGCATCAGCGCGTAGCCTCTCGGCGCGCGCCTGCCTGCTTCGATGGCCTGCCGGCACAACTCGTAGATCTCCCCCGGTGTGCCGGTCTGCAGGGTCGCGGGTTCGATGTTGCCGGCTATGACACAGTCGTCACCGAAGTGCTGTATCGCTGTGGAGATGCTCACCTCGCTGCCGATACTGACGATCCCCTGGCGGCCCATGGGCACCCGCGCCCACGCGGGCAGGTTCTGATTCTGCTCCCCGCAGATATGGCAGAGGATATGGCCGATTCCCATATCCAGCACTCTACTGTGGAGCTCGATCTGGTACGGAAGCACCACCTTCTCGAAATGCCGCGGCGAGATGATCTGGTTCGAGGTCAGCGGCTCCCATATCTGCAGGTAGACCCGTCCGGTCCCGAACTCCTCTATCCAGTGCCGGGCCACATCCACCAGATGGTCGGTCGCCAGCCGGAGTACGTGTTCCACCAGGGCAGGCTTCTTGACGACCCACCGACACA
>JAFGIH010000097.1 GCA_016929985.1 Thermoleophilia bacterium
GCGAGGCGGGACTTGAACCCGCATGAGCGTAAGCTCACTAGACCCTGAACCTAGCGCGTCTGCCAATTCCGCCACTCGCCCAAAGTGTGGTGGAGTATAACATGCGGCTCACTGCTTCTGTCTGGTGTGAGTGGGCCCACGGGCGGCGCGTGTCTGCTCCGGCTGCGCACAAAAGCCTGTGCGACTCCTCCCCCAGACACGCGCCGCCCGTGGGCTCCCTTCCTGCCAGGTCGAAGCCGTGAGGTCTTTGTTGTGGGTAGGGGGAGTGTTCGCTCCGGCTTCGCCGTTCGCTCTTCATCGTTCCGGCTTCGCCGTTCGCTCTTCGCCGGCCCTTCTTCTGTCAAGGCTTGATGGTGCCGGTGTCGAACAGTCCAGATGGCCGTCCGATCACTACGTGCCGTTCTTCGGCGCTGTCCGAGCCCTACTTGGGAGGAGTCCAACGACGCAGCATCCCGCCACGCGAAGCACGTGCCGGCCGGCCGGCTGCGCTCACCGCGGGGGTGCGTGGCCGCTGGGCCTATACTTGCACCATGACTGAAGAAGGCCTTCTCTTCGATCGCTATCGCTACGTGCGAAAGCTCGGCAGCGGCGCGTTCGCGACCGTCCATCTGGCCGACGACCTCAAGATGGGGCGGCCCGTCGCGGTCAAGGTCGTGGAGCATACCGCGGACGTCGAAGACCGAGTAGCGCGTGAAGCCCAAGCGGCGGCCAAGCTCAGCCACCATCACATCCTGACCGTCTACGAGATGATCAGGCAGCCCGAGCGGACCTTTCTCATCACCGAGTACATCCAGGGCAAGACCCTGCGGGAGCATTACAAGGACCATGACCTGAGCGACGCCGACCTGCTCGAAGCGGCCGTCCAACTCTGCCGTGCCCTCGAGCATGCCCACAAACGCGGCGTCGTGCATCGCGACATCAAGCCCGAGAACATCATGCTGGTGGAGGGTGATTCCGTCGACGTGCGGCTGATGGACTTCGGCGTGGCTCAGCTCGAAGACCGGGAGTCGATCACCATCGACGGCGACCTCGTCGGGACGATCGCCTACATGTCGCCTGAGCAGGGCGAGGGCAAGGCTGTCGATTCCCGGAGCGACGTATACTCGCTGGCAGTGACTCTGTACGAGGGTTTCGCGCGGAAGAACCCCGCGAAGGGCAAGAAGTTCGTCGAGTTGCTCCGCGATATCTCCCAGCCTGAGATCCCGCCGCTGAGTGTCAGCCGCCCCGACTTGCCCATGGAACTCAGCGACGCTCTGGGACGTGCCATGGTCCGCGACTCCTATGCCAGGCCGGACGCGGGGACGTTCGGCCGCATACTCGGACGGGTCACCAAGCTGATGCCCGACGAACGACCAGAGCGGAGTGACGAGGCGTTGCCCACACGGGTCCGTCGAGGCCTCACCGTGGGCGCTCTAGACCGCGATCGTCTTTACTACCTGGGAGAGCACATCACCTCAGCCGCGTGCGCTGTGTGCTCTCTCGCCTATGTGCTCCCACGTGTCCCGTTCTACCCCAGCGTCGTCATCACCCCGATCGTCTTGGTGACCGCGTTCTTGGCATTGATCTGGCCGTTCGGCGGCGGTCTGCTCGCACTCGCCCTGTCGGCTCCTCCGTTGTTTGCGTTCGGCACCGGATGGGGCGTCGTCTACCTGGTGGCGGCCGTCATAGTGATGGCCCTGCTGCGTTGGCGGCACAGAGAGTGGGCGGCACTGCTGCCGGGAGCTCTGCCGTTCGCTGTGATGGCAGGCGTGGGTCTGGCGATTCTCCCGCTGACGGGTGCGCTGCTCCGCCGCTGGGGGGCCCTATCCGGCTTCTTCAGCGGCATCGTGCTGGCGGCGGCGGCGGGACTGGCAGGATGGACCACACTTCCCTACACGTTCCAGCCGGGGCCCGGCCCAGTCCTGCAGGTCGCCAAGCATGCCGGTTCCCCGTGGACGGTTGTGTTGGAATTTGCCCGCCTGCTCGATTCGCGGCCCGAGCTCCTGTTGCAGGTGGGGCTCTTCGTAGTCTTCTCACTTCCTTTGTACGCGGTCACAGGTGGCTCCCGGGAGCGGCGGATGTGGGGTGCGGCGGTCTATTCGATGCTCGTGTTTCTCGCCTTTGTTCTGCTCCCGATACTCCTTCTGGGCGTACCTGTGGAGGTGGGGCCCTTCCTAGTCGCCTATGCACCGTGCGCTATAATCGCGTTCCTGGTCACTTTTCTCCTTCCATCCGAGCGTACGGGCACCTTGTGAGGCCCGGCGGCGTCGAGGAAGGGAGGAGTCGGGCTGCGAGTCGATAAGGGGTCCAGACTGTACGTACAACCAGCAGAATTGGCCCGCAAGCTTGTCAAGGAGATGGAGGACCACAAGGTCTCTCGGTCCGCATACGTGTCCGTGCGCAACCGGTACACCGTCTATCTCTGCCCCGAAGACTACGAGCGGCTCCGCGACCACGAGGAGGCGCTTCTAGCCAAGTTCGAGCGCCATCTGTCCAGGCACGTGAAGTCGAAGGGATACCGCATCGCGGGTGACATCGCGGTGTCCATGACGGTGGACCATGATCTGCGTCTCGGCTACTTTGGCATCCTGGCGGAGCGCGATGCCCCAGGCCTTGTCGAGCAGGAGATACCCGTGCGCATGCGCGACGAAGAGCCTATCCGCGGCGAGCGGGTGGTGGCTCAAGGGTCGGAGAGGGTCGCGACGGCCCGTGTCCCGATTGCCCAAGAGAAGCAGTCCGCGGCGGTCGGCGGCGCAACGGCGATCATCGCTCCGGACGACGCGGCACGACTCGGGCTGGCTCGTCAGACGATCGTGGTCGCAAACGGGGAGCAGACCAAGGAGTTCAACCAGGGGCGGATAATCTTGGGAAGGGCTCGCGATGTGGATTTCGTCATCGACAGCCCCGATGTTTCTCGTCGCCACGCGATGCTCTACTGGTCGAACGGTGACGTGGTGCTGGAGGATCTCGGCTCTACCAACGGGACGATGGTGAATGGGTATCCGATATCGAGCACCGTGGTCGGTCCGGGAGACGTGGTCGTCATCGGAGACTGCCGGCTGAATGTTAGAACCAGGTAACGTCTAGGGGTCGGGGGACGGATCCATGCTGCAGATAGTGCTGCTGGCCGGAAAGTTCATCTTCCTGATCATCCTGTATCTGTTCATCTTCAGGGTGGTCCGGTCGACTACCCGCGAACTCCGTATCGCGGCCCCCACCGAGGGGGTCCAGGAGTGGCAGGGCCCAGGCTCCGTGTATGTCGTCGGCGAAGGGCCCGCCGACGCCATGGTCTCGCCTCCTCTTCTCAGCGGGGTGTGGACCCTCGTGGTGGAGAAGAGCCCCTGTCTGTCCGAAGGGGCGGCGTATGCGTTCCCGCTCGGGGTCCGCGCTCTCGCGGGCCGTTCGTCCGACATGGACATCTATCTGGACGACACCTTCGTATCTTTCAAGCACGCGCTGTTCGAGACGACGTCCGCCGGCCTGCATGTCGAGGATCTGCGGAGCACCAACGGCACTCAGGTGAACGGTTCCGATATCTCTGAGGCCCGGATGCTGCAGGTGGGCGATCGGGTGCAGATAGGCGACACGGTGTTCCGGGTCGAGGTGCAGTGATGCGTTTGCAGGCGGGGGTCGCGAGCGACCGAGGTCTTGTCCGTTCGGCGAACGAGGACTCGTTCCTGCTGCGCCGGGGACTCTATGCGGTCTGCGACGGAATGGGCGGTGCCCGCGGAGGAGAAGTCGCGTCGCAGATGGCGTGCTTGGGTCTCCTGGGGCTCAACCCCGAGACGGCCGGACAGCGAGATCTTTGCGCGGCCATCAGCACCACGAATCAGGCCATAGCTCAACGCGGTGCTGGTGAGGCTCATCTCTTGGGGATGGGCACCACGCTCACTGCCATCCTGGTGAGAGAGGGGCATCTCACGCTGGCTCATGTCGGCGACTCAAGGGCGTATATCCTCCATAGTGGAGAGTTGACCCAGCTTACCGAGGACCATTCGTGGGTGGGCGAGATGGTGCGCCGCGGAGAACTGACTCCCGAGCAGGCGGCGGTCCACCCTCACCGCAGTGTCATCACACGGGCTCTGGGCACCGAAGGCGACGTCGACCCGGATGTTCTCGAGATACCCGTCGTGCCGGGGGACCGCATCGTCCTTTGCAGTGATGGTCTGACCGGTATGGTCGGCGACGCCGACATCGAGGCGCTCATGGCAAAGGATGCGGACCCGCAGGAAGTGGCCCAGCTGCTTGTCAAGGCTGCTCTGGAGGGTGGCGGCGAGGAC
>JAFGIH010000098.1 GCA_016929985.1 Thermoleophilia bacterium
CGCCGGCGGTGCCGTCCTCCTCTACTTCGCCGCGGAGTACACGATAACGTCGGTCATCGAGCTCTCAACCCTCTTGGATATCGGAGCCGACCTAATAGCGATATCGGCGGTGGCCTTGGGCACTTCCCTTCCCGAGCTGGTCGTCAGCGTGATGGCCGCCCGCCGTGGCAAGCTCGAGGTCGCCATGGCCAATGTCTTGGGCTCCAACATTTTCAACGCCTTGGCCGTCGTCGGTATCCCGGCCCTCATCGCCCCGCTGCCCGTCACCGGTACCGTCCGGATGATCGGACTGCCATTCTTGGGGGTAGCCACAGTTCTCTACTTCTTCATGGCTCAAGATCGAGAGATCACGCGATGGGAGGCAATGCCGCTGGTGCTCCTCTACGTACTCTTCATGGGGATGCTGTTCGGGCTGTTCTAGCCGGCTCGAGCGCCAGCGTGTCTTCGTCTCCATCCTTGACGTCGAGGATCACGTCGTGCAAGGCCTCATCGAGCTTCTGGTCGACCATAAACAGCACGTGGCCCTCTTGTTCGACCACACGGTCTTCGTCCGACGGCCGGTCCAAACGCAGCTTGTACCCATCCCCGGACTCGGCAAGCCGGTAGCCGATCTCGGGTGGGACAGAAGCGCTCGTCAGATACTCCAACAAGACTGCTCCCGCGGCTTCACCTATCTGGATCATGAGACCTCCCTTGGGTGGGCGGATCGCGACATCGCGGTTGCACCGTCGCGCCAGCGCCGCCCAGTATCCGGCAAAGCCGCTGTGGTTCAATCACCCCTTGGGGTAGTCTTGACTGCTCAGTCGGGCTATGCGGAACACCCGGCAGGTGCTAGATGAGACCTTCTGACGCCGCGTACGCAGCCGCCTGCTGGCGGTTGCGGAACTCCATCTTGGTCAGGATGCGCCGCACGTGGATCTTGACCGTATGAGGAGAGATGAACAGCTCCTCGGCGATCTCGTGATTGGTGGCTCCGCGGCCCAAAGCCCGGAGCACTTCCAACTCCCGCGGGGTGAGGTCGTCTTCGGGACGCACCGGTCGTTCGGCGGAGCTGGTGACGACGGGCACCATCTCGTGAGATACCAAGATGTCGCCGTGGGCCAGCATCCGGAGAGACAGCAGAAAGTCGCCGGAGCTCATATTCACAGACAGACACCCGGCAGCCCCGGCGTCGAGCGCCGGCGACAGGTCGTCCGTGGTGTCGGGCCGCGTGATGATGACGACGGCCGACTTGCTAGACAGTGCCGACAGCTCTTGCACGACTGGAGCACCCACGCCCGGTGCGTCCCATTCGAGCAGGATCACACCCGGCCCGCAGTCTTGGATGTGGCGATCGATATCTGAGGCCGATCCGCCCTGCCAGACCACGGTGAAACCGCCGTCCTCGAGGATCCTGCACAGCCCCTCGCGCAGGAGGGCGTTGTGGTGCACCAGAGCGACCCGGTTGACGCGAGCCGTCTCCTTCTCGTTCGGCAGACCCATGGCCGACCCCCGTGCATACGTACCACGACCTTCTGCGCGCACCCGCGCGCCAGGAAGGCCAGTCTACAGGATTGATGGGGCCGGAACAGCTCGCCTGGTACACGCCCAGGAGCGTCGTAGCTCTTTGTAGCTATCCACTCTGACCGCGAGAGCGATGGAGGCCGGGATGCCGGTCGTCATACTCACCCATCCGCGGTAGACACGAACGGTGCGCGGCAAGACACCATCTCGAGGGAGGTGAAGCGGTGGAGAGCATGGCAGTCTCGTTTCAGGAGATCCTGGGCGGTGATCTCGAGATCCTTGCCATCAAGGCCGGCCGGATCGCGCTGATCTTGATAGTGGCCTTCATTCTGGCCAGGTTGGTCAGGCGGGCGATGCGACGGATCACCACTCGCTTGGCGGAACGGCAGGAGAAGCGGCGCAAGGTCCCCCTCGATGACATCGACCCACGCCTGGGAGTCTTGCGTGACCGCTTGGCCGACGCCCTTCCCACCGCCGAAAGGCGCGAGCGCGCCGCGCAGCGGGCGCGGACCCTCGGTGGCACTGTAGGCGGCTTGTTCAGCGTGATCATCTACACCATCGCGGTCATGCTCTGCCTCGGGGAGCTCGAGCTGAACCTGGGCCCCATAATCGCGGGAGCCGGCATAGTGGGTGTGGCCCTGGGCTTCGGGGCCCAGAGCCTGGTGCGAGACTTCCTCACTGGGATCTTCATCGTGGTCGAAGACCAGTACGGGGTCGGCGACGTGGTCGACGTGGGCGAAGCGTCCGGCGTCGTGGAAGAGGTCACCCTGAGGGCCACCACGCTTCGAGGGCTGGACGGCACGATGTGGCACGTCCCAAACGGGGAGATCAGGCGCGCGGGCAACAAGTCGCAATACTGGGCCCGGGTAATACTCGATGTGCCGGTAGCCTACGATGCCGACATCGTAGCGGCGTCGGCCCTTATCAAGCAGACGATCGACGGCGTGTGGCTCACCCGCGAGGCAGGCGAGATCCTTTCGGAGCCCGAGGTCTGGGGAGTGGAAGACTTCGGCA
>JAFGIH010000099.1 GCA_016929985.1 Thermoleophilia bacterium
GCGTAGGTCATAGCCAGAGCGGTGACGATGCTCGAGGGGGAGAACACGAGGTTGCCGGCGCCGGCGCCTGCCGCGAGGATCTCGTAGAGGTCGGTGCCGAACGCCTTCACGCTGTCCGCTACAGAGCCCACATCGGTTGCAGAGGCCGCCGGGGCCAGCCGCGCCAGCTCGGACATGGCAACCTGGACCTCTGCAGACGAAGCAGCCGCCGTGGTGGTCGTGGTCTCTCGCGGCTCGTCGCCACACGCCGCCAACGAGAGCATCAACACGACGGCCAGCAGGACGCCTGCGCCTGCCGCCGTCTTCGAAGAACGCAGCCTTTTCATGACGATCCCCCTTCGGCTTCTATCGCACGCGGGTTGGACCCCTGTTCTGCACGGGCGGTTCCGGGCCCCCGACCGCCGGTCCGCCAAGCCCAATATAGTATGATGCGGCAGGCCCAAGCCGGGAGTCCACCAGGGAGCACGTTGAGAAGATCGCTCGAAATAACGCTCGCCGTGGCCCTTCTTCTCGTGTTGGCGCTCGCCGTCGCCGGATGTGGATGCGGCAGCACGCAGGGAGGGGGCTCGAGCGTCTCCGGGAGTCTGGCCACCACCACGACCACGGAGAGGGACGTCGATGTGGAGGGTCTGGCGTTGGGGCCGGGAGAGGGTCTGGCAGATGCCGAGGAGCGCTTGGTGGAGGTGCTGGGACTGGAGCCGGACGACCTGCGCGTCTCCGATCTGGCGCCGGGATCGAGGGGGGCCGACACGGTGCTCATATGGGCCGCGGGCAAAGCCGAGGTCGACAGCGCCACGGGGAGGGTCTTCCTCGTATCGATGAACCGCCCCGAGGTCGACCCCGGCCGCTCCTTCATGAGCGAGGTGCAACTCAAGCACGAGGCCGGCAGGATCCCCGGGCTGCTTGGTTGGGGTGACGGCATGCTGTCGGGCATGGGCTTCCGGCAAGACCAGCCGGGCATCGTCTCTACGGAGGCCGGCCTGTTCACGTTGGTCTGGGTGCAGTATGCGGGTGACCGTTCCGCCACGGACGGCCGGGTGGAAGTAAACGTGGACGCGCGCAGCGGAGAACTCGCCGGTTTCTCCGTATCGCTGGCCGGCGACAGACCGGACGTCGAGGGGGCCCTCGGCGCGAGCGACGCCCTCGATATCGCCGAGACGCACATCTTCCTCACGACCAAGACCCCTGCCATCCCGTTGATGGGGGATGGCTCCCTGATTCTCATCAACAGGCAACTTTCGCAAGAGCTCCTGGTCGTGAAAGACAGAAAGATCACCAAGGACAAACCCGTGCTTGCCTGGGTGATCTCTCTGAGCGGCACCGTCGAGAACACGACCGTCGGCGGTACCGTATATGTCGATGCTATGACCGGAGAGGTGCTCGCCTACCAGCCTCTGTCCGAGGAGTAGCTTTCCGCAGTCTCTCTTTCCGCGGTCTCCCGACCGGTGCTAGAAGCTGTCGAACTCTCCCATGGAACCCATCAGCATGGTCCCCAGCGGGCCGAGCAAGGACGGATCTTCCATGAGGTCGTTCTCCAGGTCGGAAGAAGGCTTGGGCGAATCCGGAGGCGAGACCTTGACCGTCTTGTTCGGGTCGAGGTTCAGAGTGCCCGTGATGGCTATGGAATTGAGGCCCTCGAATTCCGACGCGCTCATGCCGCTGTCGCCGAGTGCCGCCATATCTTCCTCCGACGGGGGAGTCATGCGTGCGCTGATGGTCGCCTTTCTCAGGCGGGAGTTGTCTTGCTGCACCCACAGGTCGATCTGGAACTCATCGATCATGGCCTCGAGCATGGACTGCATCTCCTGCAGCTCCTCAGCCGTGGGCACCTCGACGTCGAGCGGCATGTCCTCGAGAGCTTCGGCTTCGCCCATCATCTGCATGACCTGCGGATCTTGCATCATCTTGACGATGTCGGCGACGACCTTGGCCCAATCGGGGTCACTGCCGGAGAGGTGGTACACGGTCGTACCGTCGATCTTCTCGACCTTGACAGGGCTCTGGTTCTTGAACCAGGTGATCGGGTCGAGCGAGAGGTTGGTCACGAGGCCCTGTAGCTTGGCCATCTGGGCGTCGAGCCCCTCCTCTCCGGCCGTCTGGAAGCCCTCCATCAGTTCCGGCGGGGCCTCGTACCAGTTTCCACCGAGGGCCATCCACGCCTGCCCGTCAAGGGCCTTGATGCCGACCTTCATGGTCTCGCCCATGAGAGTGAGGTCAAGGGCGACATCGGCGGCCTCAGCAGCGGTGTCGAAGCTGAACGAAGCGGCCATCTTCCAAGGATCTTTGAAGAACTGAGCGCCTTCCTCTCCCATCAACGAATCGTCGACATCGAGGTCGATGGTGAGGTCGAGCGTACCAAGCGCGCTCGTCATGGGTTCGGCGTTGGTGGCGACCGCCGCCATTATCTCAGTGGCGGTGGGCACGTCAGTGGGCTGTTGGGAGCCGTCGGGCTGGCTCGCCGCGCTCGGACCAAGGGGAGACAACTTGGAGGCCGACTCGCTATCGCCGCAGCCCGCTGCCCCCAGTGAGACTGCGATGGTTATTATGAGGAGAATGACTAGTAAGTGCCTGCGCATGGCCGCTCCTTTTCTTGCCCGGCAACTGCCGGATATGCTCTCGAGGCACATGGACCCCGCCTCCCGTCGATATTGTATCGGCTGGCCCGGACGCCTGCATGAGACTGTGTGACGCGTTCGGCGGTTCCGTCGCGATATTTGCCCTCTATACTGGGTAACGCAAACCAGAGAGCATCAGATACGAGCACGGCAAAGGGGCGTGATGGGCATGGCCAAGGGAATATCGGCGGCATCGAACACGGGGTCGCTCGTCGGCCTGACGTTCATCGTCTTCTTGGTCCTCAAGCTCACGGGTGTGATCGACTGGAGTTGGTGGTGGGTCACGTCACCGCTCTGGCTTGGTGCGCTGGCGACGGTGGCGGGGCTGCTGCTCGTCGGAGTGGTGGGTTTCGCGATCTACCGCATCGTGAAGCGCGTGCGTAGTAAGCGGAAGGCGCAGCAGGTGGTCTAGAGAACGAGCCGGTGCGCTCGGCGGTGCGCCGGGGCGATCAGCCCCGCGCCATCGCGGCTTCGATGTCCTCCACCGTCTTGGGGATGGCGGCGGTGAGGTTCATACTCCCCGTATCGGTTATGAGGATGTCGTCTTCGATGCGCACGCCCAGCTTCTCGTGAGGCAGGTAGATACCCGGTTCGATGGTGACCACCATGCCTGAGACCAGCGGTCCGTCCGGCGTGACGTCGTGCACTTCAAGGCCGAGTTGGTGGCTGACCCCGTGGATGAAGTAGTCGCCGTACCCCGCCTTCTCGATGACGGCGCGCGCGGCGTTCTGCAGGTCGGCCGCGCTGGCGCCGGACCGTGCCGCGGCGGCCGCGCTCAGGTTGGCCCCGAGCACGATCTCGTAGACAGCCCTCTGTTCGGGCGTGAAGACGCCGTTCGCCGGCAGCGTGCGGGTGACGTCGGAGGCATACCCTCCAAAGGCGGCGGCGTAGTCGATGACGATGAGGTCGCCGGCCTGCACCACCTGGTCGTTGTTGATGTAGTGCAGCACCGTGCTGTTGAAACCGCTCCCCACGATGGGTTCGA
>JAFGIH010000100.1 GCA_016929985.1 Thermoleophilia bacterium
CGACCGCATCCAGCGTCTCATAGGCTACTCCAGAAGCGGGAGGATGGAGTTCGAGGCCACGTACTACATCGACGCCACCGGCGATGCCGTGCTGGCGGCCGCGGCAGGGGTGCCGTGTGAGGTGGGCAGCCCCGAGTTCGGCGGGCTCAACATGTCATCCACCCTTGCATTCAGGTTGGCCAACGTCAATATGGCCGAGTACTGGGACGCCTCCCAAGCCTGGGCGGCCGACCCCGACCGCAATCCGGATCGCCTCCCGTTCTTCCAGTTCTACAGCTACCTGGAGAAGCAGGCGGTGGCCGACGGCATCCTGCCCTATTTCATCTTTCCGGCGGCGCTCATCTATCAGGTGCCAGGCACCACTCGGGAAGACGCGGACATCGTGGTGATGACCACCCACAGCATGTACTGTCACAACACCGACGTCGAGGACGTCACCCGGCAGATCGTGGAGCAGCACCAGCAGATCTTGTGGGTGCAGGACTTCCTGCACAAGTCCGTGCCCGGTTTTGAGAACTGCCGGATGACCAACATCGCCAACATGCACGGCATCCGCGACTCGCGGCGGGCTATGGGCCAGTACATCCTCAAGGACATGGATGTCGCCACCGGGGTGAAGTTCGAAGACGGGATCGCCCGCTTCCCCGAGTTCTTTGACACACACCATCCCACCAGCCGCACAGATGGCTTCATGCGCCATATTCACGTGACCGAGCCGCTGAGCTCTCCCTTCTGCCGGCCCGCGCCCGGGGGAGAGCGGCTCATGCACCCCTACGTGAACCATAGCGGATACGAGCTCCGCGTGGATACCTCCGGCTACTGCGAGATCCCCTACCGCTGTCTTGTGCCTCTGAAGATAGAGAACATGCTGTTGGCCGGCCGGTGTCTGTCGGCTGAGTTCCACGCCCAGGCCGGGGTGCGCATCATCTCAGTGTGTATGACGTCAGGCCAGGCCGCCGGACTAGCGGCCGCTCTTTGCAAGAAGAATGCCGTGACGCCCCGGGAGCTCGACGGCAAGCTGGTGAGACAGGCCATGATCGAGCAGGACGTCGAGGTGGACAAGGCGCCCGACGGCTATTGGGCGGAGGTCCGCGACAGGATCGAACAGATCCTGGGAGACGGCGGCACGGTGCGTGTGCTACCGGGCGATTTTGTGGACTTCGTGAACTCCGAATGAGTCAGCGCGATGAATAGGAGGCTCGACCAATGAGGTGCAAAGTAGCCATCCTGCCGGCCGTCGGCGAGCAGTACGTCATCGAAGAGGTGGAGCTGGCCGATCTCCGACCTTACGAGGCGCGGGTGCAGATGAAAACCTGCTCCATATGCCACAGCGACTTACACTCACAGATGGGGGAGCATGGCCATTTCGACGGATCGGCGACCGGCGGCCACGAAGCCACAGGCGTGGTGACCGAGGTCGGCAGCGAGGTCACCTATGTGAAGCCGGGCGATCGCGTCATGTGCTGCCTCATCAAGGCCGGCTGCGGCACGTGTTACGAGTGCTTGATGGGCCGGCCCTACATGTGCCTTACAAACGGGCCGCAGCAGTTCAAGACGCCCGGCCCGTACACACGCGACAACGGAGATGTCCCCATCCAGCTCCCGGGCGCCTTCACCGGCTTCGCAGAATATGCCAACGTCTCCGAGAACAACCTCATCAAGCTCGACGACGACGTCCCCTACGAGGTGGGCTCCATCATCAGCTGCGCCGTGATCTCCGGCTTCATCGGGCTGATGCACCGCGCACACGTGAAACCGTTCGAGAGTCTGGTGGTCGTCGGATGCGGCGGTGTCGGCGTGAGCGCCATCCAAGGCGGTAGGTTCGTGGGGGCCTTCCCGGTGGTCGCCGTGGACATCGACGACGGCAAGCTGGCGCGGGCCAAGGAGTTTGGCGCTACCCACACCGTCAATCCCAAGACCACCGACGTGGCGGCCGCCGTGAAGGACATCTGCAATCCCCTCGGTGCCGATCACGCCATCGTCTGCGTGGCCGGCCAGGGCATCAAGCGCCAGGCGCTGGACATGCTACATCCCACGGGGCGGCTCACCTGCATAGGGCACGGCACCTACGAGGCCGAGATGCTCACCGACTTCAGCGCCATGGACTTCTTCAGCGGCAGGACGCTCACCGGCAGCGGCATGGGGGCCACCCTCATCCGCCTGGATATCCCGCGGTTGATGGCGCTCTACCGGCACGGGATCCTCAAGGTCGACGAAATGATCGACGGCCGCTACCCGTGGGAGCAGATCAACGAGGCCAACGACAGCGCCATCCACGGGGGCGTCCTCAAGAACGTCCTGGTGTTCGACCAGCCGGTCCTGACCCCCGAATAAAAGGACGTGTGCATGCTATGAGCGAGCGAGTCAAGTTCCGCCCCCTCGATGCGTGGTGGCCTGCCGGCCGGTTCGACATCCGCGTCTACCTGGTACAGGGGGAGAAGACGGCGCTGATCGACACCGGTGGACCGGGAACGGAGCTGCCGGAGGCGCTGAACAAGGTAGGTCTGGCTGTGGCAGATGTCGACCTGGTGCTCCTAACGCACGGGCATCCGGATCACGCGGGCGGCAACGGCCTGTTCAAGAACGGCGGGGATACGCAGATATTCATCCACGGAGACGATGCGATCTTCATCGAAGACCACGACGCGTGCTTCGACAGGTTCTACGCTCCGGCGACCACGGCTTTTCTCGGACCGGAGGCGGCGGCCGAGGAGAAGGGGGGGTTCGTGGGGTTCCTGGGCGCCGACATCACCCCCGACCGGCTGCTCAAAGACGGCGACCTGGTCGATCTGGGCGGGGGCGTCGCGCTCCGGGTGGTCCATCTGCCCGGGCACACTCCGGGGTCGGTGGGGTTCTTGTTCGAGGACGACGGCACGTTCGTCTCGGGCGACTCCATCCCGGGCGCCGGCACGCCCGACGGGTGCCTGCCGGTGATACTCGACATCGAGACCTACCGGGAGTCTATGGAGCGGTTGTTGACGCTGCCCATCAAGACTCTTCACACGACGCACCCGTTCCGTGGCATCCACGCCGAGCCGGCGACAGTCCGCCAAGGGAGCGACGTCGAGACCTATCTGCACGAGTGCCTGGAGTTCGCCGGCATCCTCTGGGGGGCCATGCAGGAGCAGGCGGAGCTGGGTGGCGGCGGCACCATGATGGAGACGGCGGACCGTCTGATCGACTCCCTGCCGGCAGAGCCGGGTCTGCGCAGGGTGGGCGATCTCCCCGTCCCGGGGATGGCCATGGCCACGATCTACTGGAACATGCAGAAGCTGATGGGCTCCTGACGCTCACCGTCCGATCAACTTTGTGAAGGTGGACAAGCCGGTCGTGTTTGGGGTTGGTTGCCTCGCTTCCCAGGCGGCCCCCCTGAGCTTTTGGGGCTCACTTGATCTTGGCGTACCTCTTCAAGGGCGAGTCGGCTAGATCTTCTTCGGCAAGGTAGAGCGTGCCCTCCTCCGTCCCTCTGATGACGCCGGCCTGCCCCAGCAACTGCAGGGCGTTGGGTCGGTAGTCGCGGAGCCCGGACATCCCTCCGATCGGATTGCGCCAAACCAGCCCCAGTTGCTCCGGCTTCACGGCCGTGGCGGGGTCGGTGGCTCCTTGTGCGCGGAACAGAGCCACTATCTCCCGCATGGCCTTTCTCAAGAAGAAGCGAGAAGCATAGGCCGCCGCTACTGCCAGCAGGACGATCGCGATCACCGCGATCACTATCGCCGTAGTCCCTGTGCTCACGTGCCGTCGGCCCCTTTCATGCAGTGGCGAGGGGCGCGGTTGCCCACACCCTATCCTGGAAATACTAGCAGTAGGGCCCCGGTGGTTATCAACTGCCCAAGCAGTTAGTTTGATATAAATAAGCGGAGTGACGTTTGGTGTCGGTGGAGGTGAAGAAGATGGGACGGTACGGCAAGTACATCTGCACGACGCTCCAGAAGCGGCATCTGCTGCCTCCTCCCACCCCGGAGCAGCGCGACCGGTTGGCCGCCCTGGGCACGCGCATCCCGATGGAGCACGTCCATTGGATCGACTCCGACGTGATCCCCGGCGCCTTCTACGGTGAGACCACGTGGATGTGGCCGCCTGAGTTCCCGAATCAGAAGATGTGGGAGCCGCTGGCCGCCGAGGGTTACTCGACTCCCAGTATGTTCCCCCACGCCCATGGTTTTCCGGAGCTGCTCTCCTGGTGGGGCGCCAACCCTGACGACCCGTCGGACATAGGCTTCATGCGCATCCAGATAG
>JAFGIH010000101.1 GCA_016929985.1 Thermoleophilia bacterium
CGACCTTGCTCGTGATCTGGCCCAAACTTGAGCCAACACACATCGCTTGGGAGGCTTGTTCGCTTGGACGGCGTATATGTCCTTCCAGGGACGGCCACCCACCTGCTACGGCAGGTTCAAGCGACTGTCAGACACGGCAAGGTGGAGCATTACTCTAGGAAGGACAGCGATGTGCAGACGAAGTAGACAGCAGTCATGGGTCTTACTCCTTGTGCTAGTCGTAGCCTTACTGGCAGCCGCTTGTGGTGGAGGCGACGAGGAACCCCCGGCCACGGACCCCCCGGCCGTCACCGCGCCGCCCAGCGGCGGCGGTAATCCTGACGGGCCGCAAGACGTACAGATCGGCCCACCGGACGGCGAGCCCATTGCCGCCGAGTACATTGCCACCACCGAGGATACTCCGGCGGGCTTTGTTGCAGCCCTTACCAAAGGCGCTCCGATAGTGCTTCTCTTCTATGTGACGGGCGGCACCGACGATGCCGTCGTCATGGAGAGTCTCGACCGGCTGGAGCCTTCTTTTACTCGCTTTGAGTTCTTCAGGTATGACTACAGTCTCCCAGACAAGTACGGAGACCTTTCCACTCTGCTGGGAGTCAGCTATCCGCCGGAGCTGATCCTCATCGATCGATCGGGCATCATCCGCGACAGATGGACCGGGTACGTAGACGAGGGCACTCTCAACCAAGGCCTCGTCAATCTATCGCGAGAGTAGATCGTTCCCCCGACACCGTGACTCCTGAGGGCCGGACGATCCGGCCCTCACTGTCATCCCGAGGACCGATGCGCCAATCCCGAAAGGGGGCGCAAATAGGGCCTGTGGTATAGTTTCGGCGGTTGACCCGGACCAGAAAGGGGCCAGGAATGGAATGGGACGCCGGCGCAATCATGAGGATCGCCATCGGGGTGTTCTTTATCCTCTTCGGGGTGGGACTGGCATTCGCACTGTTTCGCCTCGGGACCGTGTTCAAGCGTCTGAGCAGCGTGCTTGCTAACGCCGACACTCAGATAGTCCCCCTGCTCACGCGAGTCGGCAGCACCCTGGATGGAGTGAACTCGGAACTGGACAAGGTCGATCAGCTAACGGGTTCGGTCGCGGGGATCGTGAAGACTGCTGAGCAGACCACAACTGCGGTTCAGACCGCGGTATCGAAGCCCATCCAGAAGATCGCGGGCGTGGCCGCAGGGGTGAATGCAGGCATAGCGTCGTTCATTTCACGAAGACGGAGGGAAAGCTGATGGGTACACTTCGGTCCTTGTTCATCCTGGCAGCCGGGGCAGCCATCGGGGGGGCGGCCCTCATCGCGTATCGTATCTCACAGGAGACGGGCAAGCCTTTCCAGGAGGCCATTTCCGACGTCCCTGCTGAGGCTCAGCGTCTCTTTGCCGAGGTGAAGAATCGCGCCGGCGAAGCTGTCGACCGGGGACGCGACATGTACCAGGAGAAGCAGGAAGAGATCGAAGAACGGCTTCAGGAGGAGTTCCCCGCCTGATAATCGGGAACGCCTCATAACTGGTGAATGAGACCTCTGACATCATCATCCTACGCATCCCGAGAGGCGCGCGTGCTCTGCCTGTCATGCGCGTGGTCATGGGAGGAGTAGCCTCGCGCCACGACGTGCCTCTCGACAAGCTCGATGATCTGCAACTGGCTGTGGAGACCCTCGTCACTGAAGAGCCTGCCGAAGGAAACGAGCTGAGGCTTGAACTGTCGGCCGGCGATGACTGTCTTCGGGTACGGCTGAGTGGCCTACTCAACCAGAGTGTACGGGTCGCCCTCGTGGCCGTGGATCCATTCCACCCATGCGAGGGCTGTTTGCTCGACGTCCGCTTCTTGTTGGATTCGCTTGTGGACAGGCTGGAGGTCGAGGAGAGCGGCGGGGACTCGTACGGGGTCTTCATGGAGAAGCGGGCTTCATAGGTGCCTGCCATGGAGTCAGGAAAAGGCCCGAATGGTGCGGCGGGGTCTGTGCCATACACTGACCGGCTGGAGTCCCTCTCCGAGCGCGAACTGCTGACACGGGTACGCGACCGGAAAGACCCGGCTGCTCGGGAAGAACTGATCACGCGTTATCTGCCGTTGGTGAAGAGCCTGGCTCGCAGGTTCGCCTCGCGGGGCCAGCCGGTGGAGGATCTCATCCAGGTCGGCTCGATCGGGCTCATCAAAGCCGTAGACCGTTTCGACCTCGAGCGTGGAGTCGAACTCTCCACGTACGCCACGCCTACCATCATGGGCGAGATCAAACGCTACTTCCGCGACAAGGGCTGGGCTGTGAAGGTACCCCGGGCCCTCCAAGACCTGAATGTGCGTCTTAACCGAATCATCGAGCAACTGACCGTGGAGTTGAAACGTTCCCCTACCATCGCGGAGTTGGCGGCGGCTACACAGGTTTCCGAGGAAGAAGTGGTCGAGGCGCTGGAGAGTGGACGGGCGTACAGCTCCGTGTCGCTTTTCTCGAGTGGTAACGCCGAGGATGACGAATCGCTCGAGCTGCTCGACGTACTCGGTACCGAAGAAGAGGCATACGAGGTCTTCGAGCAGAGACGCATGCTGGCTCCGGCCATGTCGCGTCTTGATCCGCGTGAGCGTCTGATCCTACACCTCAGATTCTTCGAAGGCATGACCCAGACCCAGGTGGCGGCCAGGATCGGCATCTCGCAGATGCACGTATCGCGACTCATCAGAAAGTCCATCGAGAACTTACGCCAGTACATGGCAGAAGACGAGGCCCTGGCCGAGGCAGCCAGGGGGAGAGGCAAGGTTTGATCCGTGAAGACGGCTGAACTACGGAAGATGTACCTGGACTATTTCGTGGAGCGAGAACACCTGTTGGTGCCGAGCTCTTCGCTCGTGCCGTACAAGGATCCCTCGGTGTTGCTCACCACGGCTGGCATGCAGCAGTTCAAGCCGTACTTCATGGGGCTGTCGGAGCCGCCCGCACGGAGGCTCACCAGCGTTCAGAAGTGCTTCCGCACCTCGGACATCGACAAAGTGGGTCTTACGGCGCGCCACTGCACGTTCTTCGAGATGCTCGGCAACTTCTCGGTGGGCGACTACTTCAAGGACGGGGCCATCCGGTTCGCCTGGGAGTTCTCGCTCGACTACCTCAAGCTGGACCCCCGGCGTATCTGGGTCTCGTACTTCGAGGGCGACGACAGCATCCCACCGGACGATGAGGCCGTCGGCTACTGGGCCGCCCTGGGGGTGCCGCAGGAGCGGATGGTGGGTTTGCCGCGCAGCGCCAACTTCTGGGGCCCGGTGGGCAACAGCGGGCCCTGCGGACCCTGTTCCGAGCTCTACTACGACCGCGGGCCGGAGTATGGGTGCTCCGACCCGGAGTGCCGTCCCGGGTGCGACTGCGACCGCTACGTCGAGTACTGGAACCTGGTCTTCACCGGTTACAACATGGACGAAAACCAGGTCTTGACCGAACTCCCCGCGCAGAACATCGATACTGGTATGGGGCTTGAACGTGTGGCCGCTCTCAAGCAGGGTGTGGCTTCCGTGTTCCTCACCGACGCTTTCAAGCCTCTCATCGAGCTGGGAGAGGAGGTCGCCGGCCGGCGCTTTGGCGACGACCACGAGACGGATGTGGCTCTGCGGGTCCTGGCCGACCACGCGCGGGCCATGACCTTCCTCGTGGCTGATGGTGTTCTGCCCAGCAACGAGGGTCGGGGGTATGTACTCCGCCGTGTGATCAGGCGAGCGGCCCGCTTCAGCCGCTCGGCGGGAATGGAACCGCCGTTCTTGCGACGTTTCGCGGAGAGGGCCATAGAGCTCATGGGGAGCGCTTATCCAGAGCTGGTGGAGCGCCGCGACAGCATCCTTCGTGTGGCGCAGACTGAGGAAGAGCGGTTCAACCGCACCTTGGACCAGGGCCTGGTTCTCGTGGAAGAGGCGATCACCAAGGCGGCGGAGGAGGGCACCCGGGTATTCCCCGGCACCATCGCTTTCTTGTTGCACGATACGTACGGGTTCCCCATCGAGGTCACCAAGGAAATCGTTGAAGAACGAGGCCTTACCCTCGACATCACCGGTTTCGACACGGCCATGGAAGACCAGCGCAAACGGGCCCGCCATGCCCAGAAGGGCGGCGACGCCCTGCAGGACAGCATAGTGCGCTTCGCCAGAGACACGGTTCATCCCACCGAGTTCGAGGGATACGAGCGCGAGGATCTCTACACCGTGGTCGAGAACGTCGAAGCGCTTGCCGACGGGCGGATCCTGGTGGCGCTCCGGGAGAGCCCTTTCTACGCCGAGATGGGCGGGCAGGCCGCCGATACCGGGGTCATCGAGTCCGAGACCGGCAAGGCCGCCGTGGAGGATGTGCAGAGCCACGGCCAAGTGCAGGTTGTGGTGGCCCGTCCCATCGACGGGCAGATCGAGCCCGGCACCCGGGTCAAGGCATCTCTCTCCTCGAGCTACCGGCACGAAGTGGCCGCGAACCACACAGCCACCCATCTTCTCCACTACGCG
Source organism: Thermoleophilia bacterium (assembly GCA_016929985.1). The sequence goes on from JAFGIH010000101.1 coordinate 4,475, forward strand.
TTGCGCGCCCGCCTGGGTAAGGATGTCACCCAGGCCGGCTCGTCGGTGAGGGCCGACAAGTTCCGTTTCGACTTCGCCTATCACGAACCACTGGGTGGCGAGCGGCTGGCCGAGATCGAAGAGCTGGTCAACCGGCGCATCGTAGAAGACCATCCCGTGCGGACCTTCACCACCAGCCTGGAGCATGCTCGTGACCTTGGGGCGATGGCCCTGTTCGGCGAGAAGTACGACGACTTCGTGCGCGTGGTGGAGATCGACGACTTCAGCCGGGAATTGTGCGGTGGCACGCACGTCGGGTCGACGAGCGAGTTGGGGATCTTCAAGATAGTCTCCGAAGGAAGCGTCGGCGCGAACGTCCGGCGCATAGAGGCTGTCACGGGCCGGGCGGCAGTAGCGTACTATCGCAAACGGGACGAGATGGTGGGTGAAGCGGCGGGGTTGCTTGGCACCACCGACGACGAAGTGCTGCGCGGGCTCGGCAAACTGCAGGCCCGTGTGCGCGACCTTGAAGCGGAGGTCCAGGGCTTTCTCAAAGAGTCGGCGAAAGACATCGTCTGCGAGCTGGCCGACGGGGCCGTCGAATGCCACGGAGTATCGGTAGTGTCTGCGGCCGTGGATGCCCGCGACATGGATCACCTGCTCGCTCTCGTGGATGATGTCCGTGAGCGCACCAAGCCCGCCGTGGTCGCACTGGCGGCCGCCCTGCAGGGCAAAGCTGTCTTGGTGGTGAGCACCAGCACCGGTGTGTCGGGCATCAACGCCGGTGAGGTCGTCAAGACCGCGGCACGGCACTTCGGGGGTGGGGGTGGGGGTACCCCGCAGCTCGGGCGCGGAGGTGGAGGCGACCCGGCCCGGCTTCCGGAAGCGGTCTCTGCAGCGCGCGATGCCATCGTCACGGCCCTGGGTGGCTGAGTGAGAGTGCTTGGGATAGACCTCGGCCGTTCCCGGACGGGACTGGCCCTCTCTGACCCGCTGGGGGTGATTTGCGGCCCCCTCGACACCTTGCGCGAGAAGAGCGAGGAACGCTTGGTCGACATGATCGCGGAGGTGGTGCGGGAGCATGATGTCACCGAGGTCGTTCTCGGCCTACCGCGACCCTTGGCGGGCGGCACCAACGACCAGTTGGAGACTGTGTTGCGCTTCAGAGACCGGCTCGAGCACGCGCTGACCGTGCCCGTCGCCACCTGGGATGAGCGTTTCACGTCGAAGCTGGCGGAACGCGGCGGTCACCGCTCGGCCGCTCGGGATTCGGTGGCGGCGAGCTACATGTTGCAGAATTATCTCGACTCACGCACTGACGCCACGGGAGATGACGAGATCCATGAAAATGCCGTCTAGGAAATCCCGGCAGGACGATTTCTGGGCCCCAGGAGAGCGGCGTAGGAGCCGTTGGCCTCTGCGCCTCGTCGTGGTAGGCGGATTCATCGTGTTCTTTTTGGGCGTGGCGTATGTCGTCGACCGAGGCGTGGACTGGTACACGGCACGCTCGGCGACGACCACCACGACTGAGGCTGTAGCCAGCAAGACCACCGAGGTCGTGATCGATTCCGGCATGACCACCTCCGCGATAGGGCGCCTGTTGGAAGAGGAGGGGGTGATCGACTCTTCGTCGGCATTCGTGGACCTGGTGAAGGCCCGCGGGAGCGAGAACCGGCTGCGGCCGGGCAACTACGAGTTCGAAGAAGGCCTGCAACTCGTCGACGTGGTGGACATGCTCGAGCAAGGCAAAGGAGCCCCGAGTCTCAAGCTGACCATACCCGAGGGCAGGGCCATAGACCAGATCGCCGACTTACTGAACGAAGAGGGGAGCATCGACGGTGACACGTACGTCTCACTGACCGAGAAGCCGAACAAGTTCGACGTCCCCGAAGTGGGCGGGACTAATCCAAAGCTCACCACTCTCGAGGGCCTGCTGTTTCCCAGCACTTACTACCTCTACGAGGGTGACGGAGCCTCGGAACTGATCGAAGCCCAGTTGGTCGCCTTCGCTTCCAAGACCGATTCGCTACCCTGGGAAAAAGCCGAGGCTCTCGGACTGACTCCCTATCAGATCGTCATCGTGGCCTCCCTCATCGAGAAGGAAGCCAGAATCGCCGACGAGCGGGCCAAGATAGCCGCCGTCATCTACAATCGCATCGAAGCGGACATGACCCTTGGCATCGACGCGACCGTGCGGTACGCCGTGGGCAAGTGGACTGAGGATCTCACCACAGCGGACCTCCAGACCGACTCTCCCTACAACACCCGTGTGGTGAAGGGCCTGCCTCCAACGCCCATAGCAAACCCGGGCGTGGCTACGCTCAAGGCGGCCCTCGAGCCGGTCGACGTGGACTACCTCTACTACGTGCTGAGTGATACCGACGGCCACCATTTCTTCACAGCCTCGTACGAGGAGTTCTTGGAGGCCAAGGAGAAAGCGCCCGACCAGTAGGGTGCCAACCTCCAACCTTGGTATGAAGCATCCTCTGACCAAGACCAGGTAGTCTCTGTCCACTAATCACACCGGCCCACGGGGGGGAAGCAGCACTCATGCAGGCGCCAGGTAGCGGTATCAACGCCCAGACAGGCTTGATAGGGGTCATAGGCCACCCTGTCGGCCACTCGTTGTCGCCTCTCATACACAACGCCGCGTTCCGGCACGACGGTCTTGACATGGTCTACCTCGCCTTTGACGTGCCCCCGAACCTTCTCGGCTCCGCGGTGGAAGGCATCCGGGCTTTGGACATGAGAGGGGCGAATGTGACCGTACCCCACAAGGAGACGGTCTTGCACCTCATGGACGAGGTCGATACCCTCGCCGGCCGGGTGGGAGCCGTCAACACAATCGTGAACGAGCAAGGCCAGCTTGTAGGTTACAACACCGACGTGAGTGGATTTGTCGCTGCCGTGCACTCTGTGCTACCCCAGGGGGCCCGGGGGCTCAGCTGCCTGGTAGTGGGCGCCGGCGGAGCGGCTCGAGCCGTGGTCGCAGGTCTTTTTGAGGAAGAGGCGCAGACGATCGTGGTCTGCAATCGCACGCCGGCCCGCGCTCGTTCGCTGTGCGAGGCGGCTGCTGCGTGGGGCGCCACGTCGTGCGAGGCGATCGACTACGATCACATCGCTGAAGCGGCCACAGCGGCCCACTTGATCGTAAACGCCACCCCTGTGGGGCTGGGAGGGGCGGTCAAGGACTCCCCTCTTCCTGTCGATACAATTCACGGCGGACAAGCCGTCGTGGATCTGGCCTACGGTGCCTGCGAAACGATGCTGGTCGAAGCAGCAAGGGGGAGAGGGGCTGTGGCCGTCGATGGCAAGGAGATGCTTATCATGCAGGCCGCGAGCTCGTACGGCTTGTGGACCGGGCTTCAGCCGCCTATTGAAGTGATGCGCAGGAGCATCGAGTACGGAGAAAGGTGATAGCGCCGTCTATGCAGGCCGCTAGCCAGGAGAATCTGCAGCAGCCACAGCCACAGCAGCCACAGCGAAAGCTGTCCGGCAAACGCACGGGCGAAGTGCTGGTGGAGATGGGCGTTCTCACGCCTGCTCAGGTCGACGAGGCTGTCGCCGAGCAACGCACGAGCCGCCAACGCATCGGCGACATCGCTCTAGCGCATGGTTGGGTGACCAAGGCCGTCCTCATGGAGGCCTTGGCTACGCGTCTTGGGGTCAAGTATCTCGATCTCGCCAACACTCGGGTCGATCCGATCGTCTCCGACCTCGTTTCTGAAAAAGACGCCCGCCGGTATGCCGCGGTGCCGGTCTCCCTCGTGGACGACCATACCCTTCTCGTCGCCATGGCCGATCCGTCGAACATCGTCGCGATCGATGACTTGAGGATATTGACCGGCTACGACATCGAACCCGCCATCGCCACGAATGACGACATCGTGACGCTGCTAGGCAACATGAAGCGCCCGGACGATGAGATCGCTGAGGATGAAGACGCGAAGGGCGTCGGTGATGAACCCACTCAAGTGGAGCTGCGCGACATCCGGGAGCAGGTCGATGCCGCGCCGGTGGTCAAGCTCGTAAACGGAGTGCTCGCGCGTGCGGCCGAAGAAGGGGCGTCTGACATCCACTTCGAGCCGCAGGCCAAGGATCTGCTGGTGCGGTTCCGCCACGACGGCGTGCTCCACGAGACGATGACCATTCCCAAACGGCTGCAGCAGGGCGTGCTTTCGCGTCTGAAGATCATGGCCGACCTTGACATCGCCGAACGCCGTATCCCTCAGGACGGTCGTATCGGATTGGTCGTGGGCGGCAAACCGATCGACATGCGCGTCGCATCTCTGCCCACCGTCTATGGCGAGAAGATCGTCATCCGTCTGCTGGATAGGTCGAACGTCATGCTCCGCCTCGAAGATCTGGGTTTCTCTGAGGCAGCCCTTTCCCGCTACACGCGCTCCTACACCAAGCCCTACGGGGCCATCCTGGTGACGGGCCCGACCGGTTCGGGAAAGTCGACCACTCTCTACGGCACCCTGAACATCCTCAACACCCCCGACAAGAACATCATCACCGTCGAGGACCCGGTGGAGTATCGGCTCAACGGCATCAACCAGGTCCAGGTGAACAACAAGGCCGGTCTGACCTTCGCCGCCGGTCTGCGTTCTATACTCCGTTGCGACCCCGACATCATCATGATCGGTGAGATCCGCGACAAAGAGACCGCGCAAATCGCCGTGGAATCTGCGCTCACGGGCCACTTGGTCCTCTCGACGCTCCACACGAACAACGCCCCAGGCGCGCTCTCGCGGCTCACCGAGATGGGCGTGGAGCCGTTCCTGAGCGCGTCGGCAGTCGACTGCGTTCTGGCCCAGCGACTGGTCCGCAAGCTCTGTCAGTACTGCAAAGAGCCGTATCCGACCACACGTGAGATGCTCGAGCGCCTTGGTTATCCGCAGAAGGTCGTGGACGACTGGAAGAACGTGGAGCTCTACAAAGCCGTCGGCTGCACTCGCTGCAACCATACCGGCTACAAGGGCCGTATGGGCATCTACGAGATCATGCCGGTGACCGAAGCGATAGAAAGACTTATCGTCGAACGCAAGAGTGCCGATGAGATTATGCGTGTGGCAAGCGCCGAAGGCATGGTGGGTCTCCGCCAGGACGGCCTCGAGCGCACACTCACGGGCCAGACGAGCATAGAAGAGATATCACGGGTGATCGTGTAACCAGACAGCGAAAGCGACGGGGCGAGGAACAGCAACATGGATATCGGCGAGATTCTAAAAGAGGTTGTCAATCAAGATGCATCCGACCTGCACCTTGCTGTGGGAGTCCCCCCAGTGGTGCGCGTGGACGGACATCTGGTGAATCTCGACTATCCCGCTCTCAATCCCAGTGACGCCCGCGAGCTCATCTACAGCATCCTCTCCCAGGACCAGCGGCAGAAGCTCGAGACCGATTGGGAGGTCGACTTCTCGTACTCCCTGTACGGTATGGCCCGCTTCAGAGTCAACGCGTATTTCCAACGGGGGACGCTTAGCGCCGCCTTTCGGCTGGTGCCCGTGGGGATCAAGACGCTCGAGCAGTTGGGCCTGCCCAAAGTGCTGCACACCTTCTGCCATAAGCCGAGAGGCTTCATCTTGGTGACCGGCCCCACCGGTTCAGGCAAGTCGACGACCCTGGCCTCTCTGATCGACGAGATCAACGAGACCCGGTCCGACCATATCGTCACCATCGAGGACCCCATCGAGTTCCTGCACAATCACAAGCGATGTGTGGTAAACCAGCGTGAGGTGGGAACCGACACGAGAGGGTTCCCCGTCGCTCTGCGGTCCGCGTTGCGTCAAGACCCCGACGTTATCCTGATCGGCGAGATGCGCGACCTCGAGACTATCGGGATCGCACTTACCGCGGCCGAGACAGGCCACCTCGTGTTTGCCACTCTGCACACACAGGATTGCCCGCAATCGGTCGACCGTATCATCGACGTGTTTCCTCCGCACCAGCAGGAACAGATTCGCGTGCAGATAGCGGCTACGCTCGAGGGCATCGTCTCGCAACAGCTCCTCGCCAAGGCCGGTACCAAGGGACGGTCGGTGGCATGCGAGATCCTCGTGACTACTCCTGCGGCACGTAACCTCATCCGCGAGGGTAAGACGCACCAGCTTTACACAGTGATGCAGACAGGTACGCAGTACGGCATGCAGACGATGAACTCGTCGCTGGCCGAACTGGTGCGCAAGGGCCACATCACCAAGGACCTGGCGATCCGCCGCTCGTCGCAGCCTGAGGATCTAGAGCGGCTCTTGCTCATGGGAGCGGCCTGACGGTAGCCTTGCCCAGGGGGGAGGGGCCGTTGCAGCCGCCTGTGGGACGCTACAGTGCTTGACAGGTTCGGCCGATAGTAAGGATGGAAGACGAAACCGTGGTCATGAACCGCATAACTAGGGGGCAGGAATAGGGTGGCAACCTATGTTTACACTGCTAGACGCGAGCGTGGCACTCCCTTCACCGGAGAGGTGAGCGGAGACAACAAGGCCGCGGTGGTCGCGGAGCTGCGTCGCAAGGGCTTCACCGTCCTGAAACTCGAACAGAAGGGCGCCGGCCTGCCGGACCTCCAGGCCCTGCTCGAGTCGAACACTCGCATCAAAGTCCGAGACAAGGCCGTATTCGCACGTCAGTTCGCTACGATGATCAACTCTGGCCTACCCGTATTGCGCGCTCTCTACATCCTGGAAGAGCAGACTACGAACGTGCGGTTCAAGAAGATACTTGGCTCCGTACGTGAAGACGTGGAAGCCGGTATGGCCCTCTCGGACGCCATGGAACGGTATCCTGTGGCCTTCGACAGGCTCTTTGTCTCAATGGTGCGCGCGGGCGAAGCGGGGGGCGCCCTCGATTCGTGCCTCGAGCGTCTTGCCGTCCAGTTGGAGAAGGACGACACGCTCAAGCGCACCATCAAGTCGGCCATGATGTACCCGGTATTGCTCTTGGTCTTCGCTATCGCTGTGGCCGCGGGTATGCTGCTGTTCATCATCCCGATCTTCGCCGGCATGTACGACGACCTGGGCGGCCAACTGCCGACACTCACGCGCATCATGATGGGCCTGAGCAACATGCTGAAAGGCTACTGGTTCATTATCTTCCCGGCAGTGATACTACTGGCCTGGGGCATCAAGCGACTGAAGAACACCGATCAGGGCCGCGCCGTCTGGGACCGCATGAAGCTCAAGCTGCCCATGAAGATCGGACCTGTCGTGCAGAAGCTGGCGGTGGCTCGCTTCACCCGCACCATGGCGACGCTCGTAGGCGCCGGCGTGCCGATCCTGCAGTCGATCGAGATCACCGGCAAGGTGTCGGGCAACACGGTCATCGAAGAGGCCATGGTGGACGTCAAGGAGAGTGTCCGATCCGGCGAGACCATCGCCAAACCACTGTCCCGGGTTTCTGTGTTTCCGCCCATGGTGACGCACATGATCTCCATCGGCGAGGAGACCGGAGCGTTGGACACCATGCTGAACAAGGTCGCGGACTTCTACGAAGCTGAGTGCGACGCGACCGTCAAATCACTCACGTCCATCATCGAGCCGATCATGATGGTCTTCATCGGTGGCATCGTCGGCGTCATCGTCATCTCGATGTACCTGCCGATGTTCAACATGATGAACCTGGTCCAATAAGAGAAGCCGGCAGCCCTGAGGCTGTGCACACTGCAACAGCAGTCTTCAAACGAGAGGCGCTTCGGATCGGACTCTGGAGCGCCTCTCTCTTTCCGCATTCAATGCACGATAATGTTCATTATGTAAACCAGCAACTCGGGCTTTGCTCAGACGTCGTACTGCAGCAGGCTGAAGACCTCGTGGCCGGCGAGCTTGTCTCTCCCATGTAGTTCGGTCAGTTCGATGAGGAAGGCCAACCCAGCCACCACACCGCCGGCATTCTCGACGAGCTGGATCTTCGCGCGGGCAGTGCCACCGGTCGCCAGCAGGTCGTCGTGGATGATGACCCGCTGACCGGGTCTGATGGCATCCGAATGCATCTCCAGCGCATCGGTGCCGTACTCGAGGTCGTATTCGCACCGGCTGACGTCCCACGGTAGCTTGCCCGGCTTGCGCGCGGCGGCGAACCCTATCCGTAAGGCATAGGCCATCGCAGCGCCCATTATGAAACCCCGCGCCTCGGCGCCCAGGATGAGGTCGGCGTTCTTTGCCTTGGCAAAGCCGGCCAGTTGATCGACCGCGTGATGAAAAGCCTCGGCATCCTGCAGCATCGGCATGATGTCGTGAAACAGGATGCCTTCTTTGGGGAATCCCGGGATGTGGCGGATGTAGTTCTCGAGTTCCATATCGCTCCTTGATATAGCTTGGCCGGCGCGGCCATAGGCTCGCACACCGGCCATTGTACGACGTGCAGATATGTACTAGAGGAGCTTGCGCAACTCCTTGTAGAGCAGAAGGTGCATCAACTGGGAGAAGAGCCCCCCGAGTTCCCCGAGGATCATCTCTCCGTACTCCCGCTTGTCTGCGTGCGTAGAGCGCAGGGAGGGTGTTGCCACTTGCTCGAGCACTGCCGCCTCCCTCTCGATGGACGAGGCGACCAACCGGAGATTCCGCGCCTCCACGCCGTACCGCGCCACAAGCTGGCAGATCCGCGCTATCTCGAGGTCGCTCTCCGTGAAGACCACTCCCGGTTTCACGGGGCCGTCGATAAGCCGGTACTCGACAAGTATGCCGATGAAGGACTCCTCAGATCCCGAAGCCTCACAGAGTTCCTCCAGGCTGTACGCAGGCTCCTCTCGACGGAGAGCAAGGTTGGACCGCAGGGTGACAGCTCCCCCCA
>JAFGIH010000102.1 GCA_016929985.1 Thermoleophilia bacterium
CAGGGCGGGGAGTGCTGGCTCACCGGCATCGGCGAGTGGGTGTGGTATACCAACGAAGAGGCCTTCCGCCGTCATCGTGAGGAGAAGCGGCGTTTCCGCAAGGAGTGGCTGCGCACCTTCATCACCTGCCGGCTCATGCACAAGGATGAGAAGGCGCTCATGGCGGATTTCGAGGAGGTGTTCGAGCACCGCCCCGAGCCGCACGTCACTGAAGTGCTCAAGTACGCCGAGCCCTATCTGCCCCAGTGGGGCGCGCTCGGTGAGATGGTGCTTTCCACGGGCGGCACCATCGCCCTCTATCACCGGGGAGCCGACGGCATAGTCGACATCAGCCCCTTCACCTGCATGAACGGCATCGTCACAGAGGCCGTCTATCCGCGGGTGAGCAAAGACCACGACCACATCCCCATCAGGGTCTTCTACTTCGACGGAACGCAGAGCGACCTCGATCGCGACGTGGGCATCTTCCTCGAGCTGGCGAAGACCTACATGCGGCGCAAGAAGACCACCGCGATACGAGGATGAATCCGGCCGAAGACGAAGCATCGCGCCGCCCAGCGCAGACTTGGTGGCCGCTGCTGCGCCTCGAGTTGGGTTCGACGAAGTAATGTTCGCCCGCCTAGGTGGGTTTGCGGTCCGGTTCCGATGGCTGATCATAGCTGCGTGGGTGGTCGTCGCGGCGGTGCTGACCTTCGTCGCGCCCGACATCGACGAGGTGGCGGTCAGCGACCAGCGGAGCTTCCTCCCCACCTCGGCGCCCAGCCTGGACGCTCACGACATCGTCTCGCAGTACTTCCCCGACCGCATCTCGCCCTCCAGCGCGGTGATCGTGGTCGATACGGGCCCCGGCGGTCACGCCGACGAGGGCGAGGCCGCCGCGTTCGTGTCGGCACTCACCACCTGGCTCGATGAGGCGGGCGGCGGCGACCCGGCCTCCCCCCTGGCAGTCGTGGACAGGGTGGTGTCGCCGTACTTGGGCGACCAGCTGACCACGGCCGGGCTGACCAGCGACGACAGGCAAGTGGCCCTGGTGTTGGTGCGATTCAGCACCATCGGCACCGAGCCGGTGACCCAGGACGCCATCGCCGCCATCGAAGAGCGCCTGGCGCAGACGCCCGAAGGCGTGAACACCTACATGACCGGCGACGGCCCCATTCTCGCCGCCTACAACACCGCCACCAAGTCGAGCGTCGACTCGACCACCTGGATCACCATCGTACTCGTGATAGTGATCCTGCTCCTCATATACCGCTCGCCGGTCAGCCCGCTCATCCCGCTGGTGACTATCGCCCTTGCCTATCTCATCAGCCGGGGCATCGTCGCGTTCCTCGGAGCCGGGCCGCTCACCATCTCCTCGTACACCAACATCTTCCTGATAGTGGTTCTGTTCGGAGCCGGCACCGACTACTGCCTGTTCCTCATCAGCCGCTTCCGCGAGGAGATGACCGGCGCCGACAGCCCGGCTCCCGCCACCAAGACCACCGTGCGGGCCGTCGGCGAGACCATCGCCTCCAGCGCCGGCACGGTCATCGTAGGCGTGGCGATGATGGCCTTCGCGGAACTCGGCCTCTACAACACCAGTGGCCCCAGCATCGCCATCGGGGTGGCGATAGCCTTGGTGGCCGGGCTGACCCTCACTCCGGCCCTGCTGACCATCCTCGGACATCATGCATTCTGGCCACGCAAAGCCCAACGGATGAAGGAGAGCGGAGCCTGGCACCGGTGGGCCGCTATGGTGGTGAAGCGGCCCATCCTGGCCGTCTTGCTGCCGATCGTCGTGCTGGTGCCTTTGGCCATCTACGGAGGCGGTCTCTCGCGCGACTTCGACCTTCTGGCCGACCTGTCTGAGGAGAACGAGGCCCGCATGGGCTTCGAGGCCCTGGCCGAGCACTTCGGCGCCGGCCAGATGCAACCGCTCACCGTGGTCGTGGTCGACTCGAAAGGCTACGATGCACCCGCGGGCCTCACTCGCGCCCGTGAACTCGAGGCCACGCTTGAAGGACTCCCTCACGTGGCTTTGGTACGGAGCTTCTTCGACTCACTGGAGCCGAGCACCCTCAGTGTCACCGACCAGCTCGAGACCGTGGCCGAGGGCGTGCGGGACGGGATCGAGCAGCTCGAGGCGCGGCACGGTCCTGAGGGCGATCGCGGCGGGGCCATGGACGCCTTGACGGCGGCGAGACTCCAGGAGGCGACGGAAGAGTTGCGCGACGTGGGCCGCTACCTCGTCCAGCTGGGAGCCGCCTACCCGAGCATGGTCGGCCACGCTGGGTTCGTCCAAGCCGCGGAAGCGCTCGAGAACCTGTCGAATCTGGCGCCGGAGGCGACGCCGGACCTCCTGACAGAAGCCCTCACCCACATGGAGTCACTCGCCGCGGGGCTCGACTCGCTGCGGGCTCGGCTGTTCGCGGATTCGAGCTTCCCGCCCCCCGTTCTTCTCCCCGACCTCTACCTCCAGAGCCACGACGGCCTGAAGGGGCTCCGCGACGCCTATTTCTCGTCCGACGGCACCGCCGCCCGCCTGCAGGTGGTACTCGACTCGGGACCGTATAGCCCTGCCGCCGTGGCCGCCGTCGAAACCGTCCGCCAGACTCTGAGCGACCAGGGGCTGGAGGGCGCGGTGGAGGGCAACTCAGCCGTCCTACTGGACCTCCGCGACGCCTCCGACCGCGACATGACGCGGGCCATCATCTTCGTGCTCGGGGGCGTTTTTGTGGTGTTGCTCCTGCTGCTGCGGGCATTGGTGGCGCCTATCTACCTGATCCTGACCATCCTTCTCTCGTACGCCGCCACCCTCGGGGTGACGCGCCTGCTCTTTGTCGACATACTGGGTGGGGCCGGGGTCACCTGGTGGGTACCCATGTTCATGTTCGTGATGCTGGTGGCGCTGGGGATGGACTACAACATCTTCCTCATCGGGCGGGTGAAGGAGGAGGTGGCTCTGCACGGGTCCCG
>JAFGIH010000103.1 GCA_016929985.1 Thermoleophilia bacterium
CCCCAGCAGGCCCACTCCTACGAGCTGCAGGTGCTGGGCGAGACCGGGATCGTCGGGGGCGTGTTCGCCTTCGGCGGCATCCTCTTGGTCCTCGGTGCGGTCTTGTGGCCGCGGCTTGCCGCCGGTTGGCGCTTGGCCAGGAACACGTGGCTGAGACCGCGACGGCCCGCAGGTACCGGGGATGGCGCGACAGCGATCGATCGTCCGAACGACTCAAGATGGGGAAACGATCCCACGATCTACGGTTGGCAGATTGCCCTCCTCTGCGGGGCAGCCTACTGGCTCATCCACGCCAGTGTGGACTGGCTGTGGCAGATGGGCGGGGTGAGTATTCCGGCAGTGCTCCTCGTAGCCGCCGCTGTGGCAGGTGTCGACGCGAAGGCGGGAGTGCTCTGGCCCCGTCTGAGCCGGCGATCAAGGATGGGGAGCTCCGAGCCTGAGATAGAAACGGCCCCGGCCGACCCGCAGAGCCTCGTGCCGCCCTCGCACCCAGACGTTGCCGGCGACTCTGACGGGCTCCTCTTGATACCGCACCGCGCCGACCAATATGCGGACAGGATCGAGCGCCGCCGGCGCCGAGTGGAGAAGAGACGGCGCTCGCGAGAACTGTTCAGACCGCCCGGGATCTTGTCGCACTTCTTCAGGCTCTTCCTGGTGGCCGTCTCGCTTATCGTCATCATCTTCGCCGGGTTGCCGTACATCTCCATGCTCTATCAGGACTCGGCCAAGGCTCTGGCGCGCAAGGACGCCTACCGCGCGTCGGAGAGGGCTGAAGCCGCCTCCTGGCTCCTGCCCAGCGACCCTGGCCCCTATTCCACGCAGGCATCGATCTACGGGGGCGCGGCTCTGCAGGCTTTGGAATCAGACGATCCTGGTAGAGGCGGGGCGGTGCTGGACAACCTCGCTCTTGCCATCGGCAGTCTCGAGGACGCGATCGCGCTCGAGCCGGCGGACTGGACCCTGCGCTTCCAGGCAGGCGTCACCACGCTCGATCTGATGCTAGCCCGAGGATACGCCGAGGGGCAGACACTCTCGTTCGACTACTCCGATCTCTCCCCCGAGGCGACCGGGCTGCGCGACTGGTCTGCGCTCGCCTCTGTGGCAGGGCAGATCCCGGCGCCGGGGACGGCTGCCGCGTCGCTGGCCAGGGATGAGGACCGCTTGGCGACGGCCACACGCTATCGCGATCTCACCACAGAACAATTGGTGGAGATGGCACTGGACTTCTTGCAGGCCGCGGATGAGCGGAACCCACTGGCTGATCAGGTGGATGCGACGGTGGAGATTCTGCGGCGCGTGACCGCAACGACGGACTGACGCACAGCGCGCCGCCTGGGCAACAAAGAGACTGGCACCATGCGCATCGGTATCCTGACCCAGTACTACCCTCCCGAGATGGGCGCGCCGCAGGCGCGGCTCTCCTACTTGGCGCGTCGTCTGCGGGAGAGGGGACACGAGGTCGTCGTTCTCACCGCAATGCCCCACTATCCCAGAGGCCGCGTGTTTCCTGGCTATGGAGGGCTTCGCCGCCAGGAGGAGTTGGAGGGTGTCCGCGTCACTCGCACCTACGTGTATGCGGCGACGGGGGTCGGCGCGGCGCGGTTGCTCAACTACACCTCGTTCGCCGCGTCGTCACTGTTCCTAGGTACTCCCACGCTGCCCAGGCTCGACTACTTGGTCACCGAGTGCCCACCGCTGTTCGTCGGACCATCCGGCTACCTGATCAGCCGGTTCAGGAGAGCACGGTGGATCTTCAACGTATCCGATCTGTGGGTGGACAGCGCCCTACGACTCGGCGTACTGCATGAGGGACTCACCCTCCGCGCAGCTCGAGCGGTAGAGCGGTTCTGCTACCGCAAGGCATGGTGCATCACCGGCCAGAGCCAAGAGATCCTCCAGAGTGTCTCGGCGGGTAGTCCGGGGGCCATGACCTACCACCTCCCGAACGCCGTGGTGACGGAAGCGTTTTCTCCTACTTTCCGGTCCACGGAGATCCGTGAACGTCTGGCAAGCGGAGCGTCCGCGATCGCCGTGTACGCAGGTCTACACGGTTATGCTCAAGGATTGGACCAGGTGTTGGACGCCGCTCAGAAGCTATCGGATCTGAACGAGTTGCGTCTTGTATTGGTGGGCGACGGTCCGGAGAAGAAGACGTTGATGGCCCGTGCCGACGCTGCACACCTAAGCAACGTGACCTTCCTGGACGCCGTCGCCCGGGAGGAGGTCCCAGCCATACTGGCCTCCGCCGACATCGCGCTGGTGCCGTTGAAGAAGAGCTTGTTCGGGGCCGTTCCTTCCAAGATCTACGAGGCCATGGCGTCGGGGATCCCCGTGGTTCTCTCCGCCGAAGGCGAAGCGGCCGAGATCGTGCGCGATTCGGGAGCCGGCGTCTCGGTGAGACCCGGCGACAGCGACGCGCTCGCCGAGGTCCTTCGCCGGCTGACTCTAGATCCCGACTATCGCTGTCGACTGGGTGACGCGGGGGTCGGGGCGGCGAAGACGCGATTCAACCGCGTCGTGATCACGGACGCGTTCATCGACTATCTGGAGCAGGTGCTCTAGGAGACGAGCGAATACCTCCTCGTGACCGCGTCGACCAAGGCCTCGGCGCGAACCAGCTCCTGTCGAGTCAGGTCTCGGAGTCGCTGGTGCGGGTGCCCGAGCCCGCGCGATCCTCGTTGCCGAGCAGGACGGTCTTCACAGTCGCCAGCAGTACGCGCAGGTCGGCTCGGAGCGACCAGTTCTTGGCGTAAGCGATCTCCATCGCGAGCTTCTTGGGAAGGACCTCCTTGACATAGACGGCTTCCCAATCGTCGGCGGGCAACAGCTCTTCTTCCCTGCTGAAAGCCAGCGATGCTTTGCTGGTGATGCCCGGCCTCAACTCAAGCAGGCGGCGTTGTTCCGCATCATACATGGCCACGTAGTGGGGGTCTTCCGGTCGCGGTCCCACCAGACTCATGTCGCCCTTGAGGACGTTGACCAACTGCGGCAGCTCATCGAGCTTCCACTTACGGAGGAGCCGTCCCTCGGGAAGCACCCGGTCGTCTCCGGCGACGGTGATCGGGCGACTACCCGTTGCTTGTTGAGCGATCGCCATGGTCCGGAACTTGTACAGTCTGAAGGTCCTTCCACCGCGACCCACCCGCGTGGCCGCGTAGATCACCGGCCTTCCCGAGCAGAGAATCACGGTCAAGGCAATCGCCAGCAGCAGAGGCGATAGCACCGACAGTCCGAGAGCCGCGACGGCCAGGTCGATTGCCCTCTTGACGGCCATCAGCTCTCCTGTATGCGATGCGCGCCCACGATCTCGTGTACGGCCTGGACGACATCCTCGACATCCTCGTCGGTCATCTTGCTGTAGATGGGCAGGGAGATCTCGCGCAGATACTCCCGGCGCGCCAGTGGGAAGTCATCGGGTCGATAGCCGCATTCATCCTGGTACACCGGGTGTAGGTGCAGAGGGATGAAGTGCACGCTCGCCCCGATGCCGCTCGCCTTCAACTCCTCGATGAAGCCATCCCTATCGATAGTCAGAGTGTCAGGATTCAACCGTACTGGATACAGATGCCAGGCATGCTGGTCACCAGGGCGTCCTCTACAGACCTGAAGCTCTGGGAGATCGCCAAATGCCGTCTCATAGCGCATGGCGATATTGCGCCTGCGCTCCCACATGGCGTCCGCGCGCGAGAGTTGAGCCAATCCCATCGCCGCCGCTATGTCGGTAAGGTTGTACTTGAAGCCGGTAGACAGGATCTCGTAGTACCACGACCCCTCGCGCGTATAGCGCTTCCACGCGTCACGCGAAAGACCATGGAGCGACATCATCCGAGCCCGTTCGGCCAAGTCCCGATCGTCCGTACAGAGCATCCCACCCTCGCCGGTGGTGATGGTCTTGGTTGCATAGAAGCTGAAGCACGTCGCGTGCATCGCCACACCGGGAAACGCGGTGCGATCGAGGTCGGCGCCGATCATCCGGCCTGCGTGGGTCGCGGGGAACGCGTGCGCACAGTCCTCCATGACGGACAACCCCCGCCCGGAGGCGATCTCCAGCACTGCAGTCATGTCGGCGGCCTGCCCCGCGACATGGACCGGCGCGATCACCTTGGTGCGTGGTGTGATGGCCGGCTCGATGAGCGCTGGATCGAGATTCAGCGTGGGGGGGTCGATGTCGATGAAGACAGGCCGCGCGCCCAGGTACCGGATCACCTCAGCGGTGGAGGTGAAGGTGTACGGACTGGTGATGACCTCGTCCCCTTCAGTCACTCCCATGGCCTCGAGGGCGAGATGCATCGCGGCAGTACAGGAGTTCACGGCCAACGCATGACCGGCCCCCACGCGGGCCGCGAAACGAGCCTCGAATTCGGCCGTCTTGGGGCCGGTGGTCAGCCAACCAGATTCGAGTACCTCGCGCACCGCTTCGGCCTCTTCCGCACCGATATCAGGAACAGCGAAGGGTAGAGGGACCTCTCTCACGTCGCAATCACCCCTTTTGGTCCGAACCGTTGAGAGCGTCCGCCGCCGGACCAGTGCATACCCTCGGGCCCCCGACACCCCCGGTCCGCCGCGCACGCATGCTCTCCAAAGCAGTCTCACGTCATGTGACCACGCGAGAATAGCAGGATAGGCAAGGGGCAAGAAGGCGCTCGTCAAGCTCCGCCCCGGGCAATCGTTCGTAGGCGAGGACCGGCGACCTCAGCTGAGCCGCTGTGAGTGAAGTGCCTTGTACGCGACTACTGGACAACCAGGGGAACCGAGGCCCTACTCAATTCCCTTCCAAAACTATCATAGACAACAGCCGTGACAGTGTGCGCACTCCCCTTCTCAGCCCATTTGGTGTTCCAGACGAAGGCGAACGGACCGTCCAGGTCTGGGCCTATCCGCCAACAGTCGATCCAGCAGACCACCTTGTCCACTGCAGTCGAGGCCGGCGCGGCGACAGACACGACGGCCAAGCCGTTCACGAAGTGACTCTGTGCGACAACACGCAGGGTACACGGCGCAGATACCTCCGAGGACGGTTCCTCAACTTCCGCGATCGCGGCGGTGCTGTCGAGACCGGACTCCGTGGTCTCGGACAATGACCGCACGTCTCCCGGGCCGCACCCTTCGTCGCAGGTCAAGCTGGGGATCAAGAACGGCGCAGGCGCCGCAGTGGTCGTGGTAGACGCACCCAGGGCGCTGCTCGGTGAATCGTCTGCGGTCGCTCCACCTGCCGCAAGAGCGCTCTCCGGCATGATCCTAGTGGCCGTGGGGACCGAGACCTCATCTGACGCCTGCTCGGCCCCGGTGGGGCTGGTCACGAGGCGCCCACGGTTGACTGGCTTAACGAGCTTGCGTGGACTCATTGTGCGTCCGGTGGTCACACTAACCTGTGTGGTGGTCGTGGTCGGGGCCAGAGTCGTCGTGGTCGGAGCAGCCGTGGTGGTCGTGGTCGGGGCCAGAGTCGTCGTGGTCGGAGCAGCCGTGGTGGTCGTGGTCGGGGCCTCGGCCCCAGGAAGGAGATTGTCCGTGACCGTGCTGGTCGCCGCCAAAATCGACAAGGGTATGCCGGAGGTCACCGCGCGCAGATCATTACCGATGACGGTGGCATCCTCTATGGTGTCCGCCACCAAGACGCCATACTCCAAACCGGTGATCCCCGGCTGGATGACGTTGCCATCTATGACGATACCGCTACCCGAATACCGCGCGACCAAGGCTCGGGACCCTCCGGTGATAGTGTTGTCCGCCACTCTGACGGTACTGCTATCGATGACGTCCAGATTGTAGACGGACCCGCCTGCAGAGGTGATCAGCTGATTACCCTCAATGGCCACATCGTCAGCGCAGTAGCTCCGCACACTTCCCGAAAGCGCGCTCTTGATCTGGTTGTCTCTGACCTCCACGCCCGAAACCCGGACATACTCCCCATATAGCCGGACACCATGCTCTCCACAATCCGTTATGGTATTGGAGACGATGTGGGTGTCTACCACGTCCACATACACATCAATCCCTGACCTGCCGATACCGCTTATCACGTTACCGGTGACAGAGGTGGCCCTGCTGCCTGTCACAACCGCGACTCCCCAGAGTGCGTTGCTGACGACGTTCTGGCTCACCACGCTACCCGTGGAATGGGATATCTCGATCCCGGAGTTGTTGCTCCCAACAACATCGGCTACCGTGTTGCCTGAGACGGTGGTGTCCGTGGCGTACTTCACATACACACCGTGAGCCGGATAGTTGAGCGACGCGAAGTCACGGCAGTTGTTGTCCAGAATCAGGTTCCTAGCCGCTGATTCCGTGTTCAGATGGATGCCGAAATCTCCACAATGTTCCACTGTGTTGCCAACAAACGCACAGTCTTCCACTACCCCGTTGGAGTAGATTCCGCAGAAATTCGCATCTGTGACTGTGACGCTCTCGACAACGCCGGCTTTCAGGTTGGTCGTCCAGACACCGATCTGTCCGACGCGGCCATAGTTGCCACGGATGCTCATATCTCGCACTTGAACACCGGTCAATACGTATGGACCCACAATTCGGATGATGCTCTGGGCGGTGGACGCATCACCCACGAGTACGCTTGAATCGCCTTCGCCTTGAAAGACGACACCGCTTCCCCCGACCGTGAGCGTCGTGATCCTGTAGCTGCCCGCGGGCAAAGTAACCACGCCTCCGCCATTCGCCGCCGCCGCGTCGAGCGCCCGCTGTATGGCCGCCGTATCGTCTGCGGCACCGTCGCCTACAGCGCCGTAGTCACGAACGTCATACGTCTCGCCTGCCGCCAGCACCACATTCGGCATGGCTAAGACCGTTAGAGCTGCTAGACACAGGGAGACCAACAGAAATGCCATGTAGACCACGGCATGTGAGTGTGAGCATCTGGTACGACCAACCATCCTTTGACTCCGATAGAGCAGCCGACCCGAAAAGGCTCTGCACCCGAGTCTCCAGCGGGAGCAAGGGGGGCCTGGCCGGCCCGTTCGCAGCTCCGCAGTCCTGAGTCCCTGACTCGCAACGGAGACGCCTTCTCGCTTGGCGTTTTGCACTCGCACAAGAATTGTCGACAGAAACGCAACGGTCCTTTAGCTCGACACCCCCGCAGGGGAAACCAAGCACCAGTTGGTGTCAGATCAGGGGTGAGAGATGTCGCGCCGCGCGCTCAGTCGTGTCAACACAGGCTGGGGGACAGCTCCTCAGGAAACGGGGACGCGCAGCCCGAGACCGAACGCCCCGCTGGGCGGGCCCTCAGCGATGAGGTTTCGGCCTTCGGTCAGACACCCCGCCTTGTCAAGCTACGCAAACACAAGGCCCAGGCGCGAAATGAGAGTCTTTGGAGCAGGAACGAGACAAGAGGTATACCCGTAGGTATAGACGTGATGACACGAAAGAGCCGCTCTACATGTTGAGGCAACTGCATCATGCCGGAGTCGAGCATGTCACGGGCGCCCACAGTCTCGCGATCGGCCAGGAGGCGGCCGAATGCATGGCGGGCCAACTTGCCTTGGAGCCGCGCAAAACCCCCGATTTCACCCGGCCTCAGACGAGGTTCAAGGTCTTTCTTCCATGAGTCAATATCTCTCAGAAAGTGCCCGTCCCGTCCTCGAGTGATAGATGGGCCAGCCGCTCGGTCATACACAGCGAGTGGTTCTTGGACATAACCCCACTTCGTCCCAGTCGCGACTCGACACCAATACTCGATGTCCTCTCCGCTACTAAGATCCGTCCGCATGGGTCCGATCATTTCCGTCACCGCTCTGCGCAGGACCGCGGTTCCAGTGCAGACAAACGGGACCCTCGAGTACGTCTCAAAAAAGTCCGTCACAACCCCTGTCGGCATGCCGGCTAACGATGCCACGGGTTCAACAACCACCTGCCTGCCGCGTCGGATCCTCACGAGATACGCC
>JAFGIH010000104.1 GCA_016929985.1 Thermoleophilia bacterium
ACCCGTGCGGTCTGCATCACCGGCACCACCAGGTCGAGCGACACCGGTCGCGGCACCCCGCCCCCCGAGCCTTGGGTCACCAGCAGATCCACCTTCATCATGGGGTTGTAGTTCATCATGCCGGTGGTGGGTCCCACGGCGACCACCGACGCGCTGCCGGGCACGCCGTCGGCCATGGCCTGCGTAGCCTGCTCCATACTCTCGTTGATGGCCCGCATCTTCTCGAGCGAATCGCGGGCGGCGGCGCCTGGGTCCCAGTCCTTCCGCAACTCCTTACCCTGCTTGTTCAGCTTGCGCATGTCACCGAAGAGGCCCATCACGCCCGTCCCATGTACAGAGCGTTGAAGCGCTGGCCCACGGCGGGGTTGGTCTTCATGCGCGCGTTCCAGGTGTCCACGGCGGTCTGCCAGGCCTCGGGCGAGACGCCCTTCTGGCCGGCCAGCATTGGGGCCATGCTCTGGTCGTAGTTGTAGGCGGCGAGACCCTTGGATATCTCGGCATAGAGCTCCAGGCTGACGCCCTCGACCGGTTCGAAGTCGGGACCGGCGGCCATGCCACCGCCCGCTGCCGCCGCCATAGCCGCCTGCTGCTGGGCCATAGCCTGGGCCGCGGCGGCCTGTTGCTGGGCGGCCAAGGCCTGGGCGTTAGCGGCCATCTTCATGCTTTGCTCCACCAGGTCGGGTGCCGCGTGGACGGTGTCTTTCATCTGCTTGATGTCTTTGAAGAGTCCCATGGCGCATCCTTTCCCATTGCTGCCGGTCTCGGACCCCACGACACATGCGCGCAGCCTCGCGCGCTACCATCGAATGTACTACCGAATAGCTACAAACGCTATAGCAGGTTTTGCGAAGTCTGGATCGCGTGAGCCGGGCGTCGGGAACCGCCGCTTGTGAGTTCGAAGCCCCGCGGTGAGTCGGGCCCCCTGCGCAGGGATATCAGAGGCTTCACTTTGAGAGATAGGGCAGCCAGGTGGCGAGCTGGGGCACCGCTATGAGCAACGCGGCGACAAGGAACACCGCGATGAGGAACGGGACTATGCCCTTGAAGATCTTCTGCAGCGGAACACCTTTGGCGATCCCCGCTACGATGTAGCAGTTGGCCCCCACCGGCGGGGTGATGAGCCCCATCTCCACCAGCAGCACCACCATCACACCAAACCAGATAGGGTCGTAGCCAAGACTGGTCACAAGCGGGAAGAAGATCGGCATGGTCAATATGACCACCGACATCGAGTCCATGAAACAGCCCAAGATGAAAAGGATGAAAAGGATGAGGACGATGATGAGTAGATCCGGCACGGCCATCCCCGCGACGACCTCGGAGAGACTCATCGGGATCTGCGACACCGAGAGGAAGTAGCTGAAGATCCAGGCGCCGATGAGTATTCCGAAGCACATGCCTGTCACCTTCACGGTATCCATCACCATGCCAACAAGGTTCTTCCAGGTCAGCTTGCGCTGTATGGCGACGATGATGAAGGCAATACAACAGCCGATGCCGGCCGCCTCGGTCGCGGTGAACCATCCGAGCATGATCCCCAAGATGACCACGACGAAGAGTAGTCCTATGGGCACGACGTTCTTGAGCGATGCGACCTTCTCTCTGAACGAGTAACCGGGAGCCGCCGGCGCCGCCCCGGGGCTTACCTTGACCCAGATGACTATCGCAAGCATGAAGGCCACCAGGAGCACGATGCCTGGGATTATCCCGGCCACCAGGAGCTTCCCCACCGACGTGGACGTCAGGACCCCGTAGATGATGAAGATGAGGCTGGGCGGGATCATGATGCCGAGCGTGCCTCCGGCAGCCACACTGCCGCAGGCTAGGGTGTCACGATATCCGTACTTCTTCATCTCGGGCAAGGCCGCCGCACCCACGGTGGCAGCGGTAGCCGGACTCGAGCCACAGATGGCGGCGAAGATAGCGCAGGAGCCTATGGTCCCCAGGGCAAGACTGCCCGGCAGCCTGCCCATGATCTTGTAGGCCGCCTCGTACATGCCGCTGGTACCGCCCGAGTAGAAGAAGATATTGGCCATCAGGACAAACAGTGGTAGCACCGACAGATCGTAGTTGGCAACGCTCCTGTAGGTCACAGTGCCCAGCTGGGAGAGAGCGGGCTCCCAGCCCAATATGAGGACGTAGCCGATCAGGCCGGCGAGGCCCATCGAGAACCCGATGGGGATGCGCAACACAAAGAACAGGAACAGAAGGACTATGCCGATGATGCCGGCGGTTTCGGGGCTCATCGAGGCAGCATCTCCTGCAACCGGTTGAGTATGTTGGCGATGAACCACGGACACATGCATGCGCAGCCGGCGGCCACCACGAAGTAGAAGGGGAAGACGGGGATGTGCAGGGCCGAAGACTCCTGCCCTGACTCCATGATGTAGATCCCCGTGTCGATGCTCTTCCAACAAATGAGCACCCAGAGGCCCAGTCCCATGAGGTTCGTGATGATGGCCGTCACACTCTGGACCTTCTTGGGCAGCCTGGTCATGAGCATCTCGATCTCCACGTGAGACCCTTCCACCGCCGTGTACGTGATGCTGAAAGCGACCAGCACCACCATGAAGTACTCGGTCAACTCATAGCTGCCCAGGATGGGGCTGTGGAAGAAGTAGCGCAGAATAACGTCCACGCCGGTCAGCACCGTCATGGCGATCAACGCCGCGGCCGCCAACCACCTGGGCCACATGCCCAGGTGGTTGGCGATGCTGTTAACGATGCGTCGCGTCGAATCCAAGTGTCGTCTCCCTTTGACGCAACGTGGTCGGGAGACTACTGCTCATACTGCGCTATGAGATCCATCGCCGCGTCGAGGACTTCCTGGCCGGGCAGCCCCTTGGCCGCCATGTCGTCGAGCCACTGCTGGGTGATCGGCGCCGTGGCGTCCACCCAACGCTGCTTCTCCTCAGCGGTCAGCGTGATCATCTCCACGCCCGCGCCGTTGAAGAGATCGATGCCCGTGGCCGTTCCCTGCTCGAAGGCGGCGGTATTGGCGTCGTGCATATACATGGCCCCAAGATCTCCCTCCCAGCCGATGAGCTGCTGGATATCGGCGGGGAGCTTGCTCCAGCTATCTTTGTTGGCCGCGTAGCCGACCGTGGTGGTACTGATGCCGAGTTCGGTCACGTACTTCACCACTTCGTGCAGCTTGAAGCTTGTAGCCGCCTCATAGAGGGCCACCGTGCCGTCGATGGTACCCTTCTGCAGAGCCATGTAGAGGTCGGTGATCGGCAGCAGGATCGGGTTGGCGCCAAGCGCCTCGAGCATGGCGGACACACCAGGACCAGACGACCTGATGGTCATTCCCTTAAGATCCTCCAGAGTGCGCACAGGCTTCTTAGTGGTCATGAGGTGCATGGGAGCATTGCAGCCCATCCACAGGATCTCCGTGTCCGAGTACTCCGCCTGTATTTCTGGGAATTGCTGATACAGATCCATCAGCGCGCGGGCGGTGGCCTCGGTGCTGCCCACCACAAACGGCAGTTCTATGACCCCCGTAAGCGGAAAACGGCCAGGCGTGAAGCCCTGGGTGAATTGGGCCATGTCCGCGACGCCGTTGACCACCAGGTCGTACTGCTCCTCTGCCTTGCCGAGCGCCGATCCCGCGAAGAGCGTGATGTTGAGCCCTCCGTTCGTCTGCTCTGCCACAGCTTGGATCCAAGGCTCGAAGATCGTCTTCACCGCGACGTGCTGAGGCGGGTTGAATGTAGAGAACCTCCACTCCTGAGGTTCCGCCGGAGCTTCGGTGACGGGGGGAGCGGTGGTCTCAGGGGCAGCAGTCGTCTCAGGCCCCGCGGTAGTCGCTGGTCCCGCCGTGGTAGCAGGTGCGGCAGTGGTCACCGCAGGCTCTTCGTCGTCTCCGCAGGCGACCATCGCGAGCGGCAGAGCAAGCAACAGCAGGCAGCATAACAGCAGCTTCCAGGTTTTCACGGTACTCGCACCTCCAATGCTTCATTGACGGGCTTCTCGATGGATGCTCGCGTCAGTCCGCATTGGCTGCCATAGCGCGCGTTAATCGCCATCCCCCCGAAGTAACCCTGCCGGCCTTCGAGCCCCATCCCCTCTTGCAGACACCCGTGTCGCGCCCACGACGTTTCGGTCTGTCGGTTCAAGGTAGCAGCCATACTACGGAACCCCCCGGGTCGTGTCAAATAGGCGGCAAACACCTGCCATTCAGACCTGGCAGGCCGCCACCGAGGCAGATCCAGAATCACTCAGGACATCGGGCCGGACTCAGAGCTTGAAGATCCGCTCCGCGTTCAGGTGGCAGATCTTCTCGCGATCCTCGTCGCTGATGGGCGCCGACTCTATGAACCTCGAGCCCTCGACGGCGTTCTCAAAGGGATAGTCGACCGCGAACAGAATGCTGTCTGCCCCCATCGTCGCCACCGCGTTCACCAGAGCGGCATCCGAGAATATGCCGCTCGTAGTGATGTAGAAGTTGTCCTTGAGATACTGGCTCGGCACCTTGTGCCTGTCTTTGGCGTACGGCTGCCGCGCCCAGTTGTTGTCTATCCTCCACTGCCAGAACGGCAGCGATTCTCCCAGATGACCCAGCATGACCTTGAGCCCGGGGAACCTGTCGAAGACGCCGGCACAGATCATCCTCATGGCGTGCAGGCTCACCTCGTGGGTGAATCCCAGCATGGCGGTGCCGACAGCCGAATACACCGAGTAGCGGTCCATGACTTCCGGCGCAGGGCACCGAGGGTGCAGGTATATAGGCACGTCCAGGGATTCCGCCGTCTCCAAGATATCCCAGAACTTCTCGTCGTCCAGGTACTCACCTCGGGTGTGTGAGTTGATGAGGGCCCCCTTGAGCCCCAGTTCGGTCACCGCCCTGTTCAGCTCTTTGCCCGCCTCCTTGGGGCTCTGGACGGCGATCGTAGCCAGACCATACAGCCGCCCCGGATTTTGCTCCACAGCCGCCGCCACCAAATCGTTGCATTCCCTCGCCGCGGCGGCGCCGTCCTCGTCGTTGAACGCCTGTATTCCCGGCGAGACATGTGAGAGGATCTGCGCGTCTATCCCGGCATCGTCCATATCCGCTATGCGGCCTTCGCCCAGATCGAGCAGTTTTCCGGCCACAAACCCGGTCGTGTCCAGAGTCACCCTCGACACCGGGTCCCACTGGTCCTCGTGGTCGAGGTATCGCTCTCGCGCCACGGTATCCTTATCGTGGTACTCCCCCGTCATGATGCTACGCAGAGTATCCAGCGCGCGGCTGGTGACGAAATGCTCTTCGACGGCGATCTTCCTCATGGATTGCCTCCTGCAGATGCGGTGTCTGCCTATTCTACAGGCAGCCGCCGCGCTAAGAGGCTTCGACCTCCCTCAAGAACGCCCGGCGCGACACGACGAAGCCCGTGGCCGCTTGGCAGTAGAAGGCGCCCGGCGTGGCGGAACGAGAATCGCTCTGGTCCCCAGAAGAGTGCTCGTCTGACGGCAATCCTTACCCCCTTGACCACGGATGCGGCGCCGACGCTAGGTCGGACACCCTCAGCCGCTGAGACCGGGCAGACAAACGCCCCTCTAGCACCGGCGAATCAAGGGTACCCGAAGAAGGCCCGGTCGTCCCACTTCGTGAGGGTGACACCCAGAGCGGCGCTGAGGCTGGTCAGCCGGTCGAGGATGGCGTCGGCCTCCCATCCGTGCACCGGCGACGGGATACCGTACACGTCGTCCAGATAGACGGGGATGATCTCGCCCCGGGGCGCCCCGCTTTCCGACATCACCACCTGCAGCACGAACGCTTCGCCGGTGGCGCGCGAGTAATGGTCGAAGACGAAATCGCCCAGGCTGTAGGCGATCAACTTGTTCTTGTAGACCTCGAGGCCCTGGATCACGTGGGGATGGTGTCCCAGCACCAGGTCGGCTCCGGCGTCCACCACTCTGTGAGCCAGATCCCGCTCCGCCCAGTTCGCGGAGGCGTCGTACTCGACCCCCCAGTGGAAGCTCACGATGCAGAAGTCCGAGGCCGCCGAGGCAGCCGCCACCTGGGCCAGCACTGTGCTGTACTCCCAGTCCTTGGCAGTAGCGATACCCGGCGTGGTGGACGTAGCCGCGAAACCGGACGGCACTATCCTGCTGTAGGCCAGCACCGCCACCGTGCCGGCCGGGGTGTCGACGTAGGCCGGCTGACAGGCCGCGGCCGCATTGGCTCCGGCGCCGGCGTGACCGATCCCCGCCGCGTTCAGCCGCGAGATGCAGTCGAGCAGGGCCACGCTCGTGTAGTCCATGGTGTGGTTGTTGGCCAGACTGACCACATCGATCCCCGCCGAGAGCAGGCCCGCGGTGAGAGCCGGCCGGGCCCGGAACGTGAAATCCTTCCAAGGGAGGCGGGTGCCGGTATTGGAGATAGGTCCCTCCAGGTTGACGAAAGCCAGGTGCGCGGGTTCCAAGAACTCCGTGACTCCGGCGAACACCGCCTCTCCCCCGTGCGCGTCGATGTAGAGGCCCACATTGCGGTCGCCCAATACGTCACCCCCAGCCGCCACCGTGAGCCAGGTCTCGTTTGCCGGTGGGAAGGGAGGCTCGGCCGGCAGCCCCACCAGAGAGCGACCCTGACGCAGCACGATCTCGATCATGGCGATGAAGGAGAGGTGCTGGACGGCGGAGGCGTTGTCTTGAAGGGTGGCGGCCACGCCCGCCGGGATGGGACCGGCCACCGGGGTGAGCAGCAGCAGCCCGCCGTCCCGGCCCAGATAGGGCCCGGCCGCCAGCGCATCGGGGAACTTGTCCCCGGTGGCCAGGCCGGTGTGGGTGAAACTCAGGCCGGCGTAGGCCTGGGCCCAGGTGGCCACGTTGCAGTTGGTGTAGTAGCGGTCGGTGCCGGAGAGGTTGCCCACTCCCTGCACCGTATCGGGTAGGGTGGCATAGGTACCCACCTTGAGGGCTCTGATGATGTTCAGCTCGGCCAGGGCGGCCGCGGCACTGGGATGCAGCGCGGAGTCATCTGCCTGGTCGGTCAGGAGCACGGGCCACTTCTGAGCGCAGGCCAAGGGAGAGACGCCGATGGCGTCGGGGAACTTGCTGCCGATGGTGACGATGGCGGTAGAAGCAGAGATATCTCCCCCGGTGGCGTTCACCCGTTCACCCAGAGCCTTGGCCACCTGGTAGCTCATGTCGTAGACCACATCGGGTGCGGCGCCGCTGCCGTTGATGGCGGTGACCGTGGAAGTCGGGAGCGCGGCCTGGACGGCGCTCAGCACCTCCGGAGCCATGCCGATGCAGATGACGTTCTCTGGGGCCAGACGCTCCAACTCGGCCTTGACGTTGTTGGCCAGAGCGGCCTGATAGGTCAGAAGCGCCGGCCCACCCCAAGCGGCGGCCAGAGGGGCGCCGCACAGAGCTTCCTGGTAGGTCTCCCCCGGAGCCACTACCACTCCCGAGCCGGCCGGGAGCGGCTCGGGGAACATGGCCTTTGAGATCTTGATGGCGGTGTCGTAGCGGTTGTCACCGCGCAGGTAGGTGAGCTCGATGGCGGGGTCGGCGCCGAGGGGGGCAGTGTCGGTGGCGAAGGTGGCCGGGGCGACCGCCGAGGCGTCCGAGCTCCCGATGCTTTGAGCGGGCGCCACGGCGCAAAGGGCAAGCAGGAGTAAGACCGTGACGATGATCGTCGGAAGCGACCTAACCTTCATGCGACCCAGCCTTCTCGCCGGACTGAGTAATCTCGCGACTCATCCTACGATTCTAGCAGCGAGGATGGGGGCGGTCCCGCGGGGTCTCCCCTGCGGAATGAGAGCTCGTGTTCACATGCAGTGCGGCCCTAGACCCTCTTCCATTCCGTCCACGGTAGGAGGTAGGCTGTTATTCATTACCCTGCACTTATGGACACGGAAGCGAGCTGGCATGGGACTCTTGGACGAATTGTCCGTAGAACCCTTCCACGGTGACCCTTCGGTGCGTCTCGTAGTCGTGGATGTTGAGACTACGGGTGTCTACGATAGCGACCGCGTGGTTGAAGTAGCCGCTGTGACCATGTCCCCGAACGGCAAGATTCACGACGAATAGGAGACTCTAGTCAATCCGGGACGCGACGTGGGACCCACCCACCTCCACGGAATAACCGCCTCGATGGTCTCGGCTGCGCCACGCTTCGAGGAGATTGCGGCAGCTCTGGCGGAGAGGATTCACGGGGGAGTTCTGGTCGCTCACAATTTGCCATTTGACTCCCGCATGATCGGGAACGAGTACTCCAGGATGGGGGCAGCGCTGGACCCAGGAAGCGGTGTCTGCACTCTGCGCCTCTGCGGTGAGCGTCTTGATCTCGCTTGCGCAAGGTGCGGCATACAGATTGGCCAACATCACAGAGCTCTCGCGGACGCGCGCGCCACGGCTCACCTGCTCGCCGCGCAAAACGCTCAGACCGAATGTCGCCCCGCCTTTGTGGCTGGCTTGCAGCCCGGGCCTGACTCTCGCACTCTCCGCCGAGAGCTCGCTGGCGGAGACGTGCCGCCCATGCCTTTCATAGCCAGGCTTGCCTTGCGAACAATTCACCGGGCCGCCCGGGAGGCTACGCTTCAGTACCTCGATTTGCTCGACTGGGCTATCGGAGATGGTGACCTATCTTCTAGCGAGAGTGAGCAACTCAACTCGCTTGCGCTTCGGCTGGGCATGAGCCCGGAATCGGTTCTCGCTGCACACGCACACTACCTCCGGGAGTTGATTTCTGCCGCTGCGCGGGACCAGGTGATCACTCGTCAGGAACACGAAGTGCTCAACCGAGTGGCCCTAGCTCTAGGTTTGGACACTGAGCTTGTCGACCAAGCCGTCTACCCTTGGATGGAGCAGTCAAAGCGCATCCGGATCACCAGCGGCATGGGTGTGTGTTTCACAGGTCAAGCGACATACACGGACGGTTCCGAGATGCACAGGGATCTTCTCTGTGGCATTGCCGAGAGCCTCGGGCTGCGAGTTGAAGAGTCCGTCACCAAGAAGAGGTGCGACCTGCTGGTGGCGAGCGACCCGCGCTCCTTGTCAGGTAAGGCCCAGAAGGCTCGTCAGTACGGGATTCCCGTAGCAGCCGTGACGGATTTTCTCTGCACGCAACCCGAGGGCGAAATCCCTGTGACCCACCTGCAAGTTGCCACTCAGGCGAACAGCCACGCGGCGGGAGGCACACAATGACCACAAGGGTTCAGCGATCCATCAATGAGCCGGTGCGCTCCGGACTGACGTGGCAGGAATACTGGGCAGGTGATGATCACGGGCTGATCAAGTGCTGGGAGAATGGTCGTCTGCTACGGCAGCGCCAGCCTGAAGTCGCTGCCAGGGCCGAAAGGGGTGAACTTCCGCCGCTTGAGTGGAAGGGCGGTGCTGAACGTCCGCTGAAACAGAAGGAGCCGAAGTTCGGAGTCCACTTCTATGTCGCCACGTGGCAGGGACTCAGAGGCGACGATCTGGACGTCGACCCCTCAGTCGAAGTGGAGATGGTCTGTGCGCGCACGGGTGTCCGGTTCATGTACACCAATGACATTAAGAAGTACGGCAAGGAATCCGACTCTACGTGATGCTGCAGCTAGACTCGGTGCGGCGTTCGAAGAGCGTCCAGCACCGCCCCCACGCGTGACGCTCGTCACGGATGCGGCCGTGCCCGTACTTCAGACCTTGACTCGGCTCCTGCGGACCATGAAAAGCGCGGTCCCACCTGCTGCGAGGACCACAACCGCGGCTACGCCGCCGATTATCCAGTACAGGGTGTGGTCTCTTCCCGATTCTGTCACTGAGCCTGTACCTGTACCCATGGTCTCCATCCACGTGGCGATGGGCTTGTAGAGAATGTCATATCCGGCATCGTTGGGGTGGAGATAATCCAGTAGGTACTCTTTGGTCGTCACCTTCAGCAGGTCGTTGTTGAGATGAGCATCATCGTAGAGATCGAGATAGGGGATGCCCCATTTCTTGCATATGGGGATAGCGGCGGCGACATACTCGGACATGTCGGTCATTCGGCCGCCCATTTCGGTCTTTGGCGTCTGGTAGTTGATGATGTACCCGATATGCGTCTCGTCGCCGAAGTACTGTCTTGCATAGTAGAAGAGCTCTTCAAGACCGCCGGCATAGGTGCTGATATCGAAATCGGCGACGTCGAATGAATCGGCCATCGTGCCGACCGGGGCTGACATCAGGGCATCACCGGCCATGCCCTGAAAGATGACGTAGTCGTAGGTCTTGTCTCTTACCTTCTCGATCTCAGCGATGATTCGGCTCTTGCGGGCGGTGGACAGCGAGGCTCCGGGTATTCCATTGTTGGTCACAGTCATGCCGTAGTGTGCCGCGATCCTGCCGGGCCATCCGCGCTCCTCCTCAGGCACGTTGGCCATGCCGGCGGTGATCGAATCTCCGCAGAAGAGCGCGGTCTTGCCGTAGAGAACACTACCAGTATCGACCGAAAGTGCTGCCGTTGTCGAAGTGGCGGCGGCTTGGGCATTCGCCGGCGCAGTTGTAACACAGGTGAACAATGCGAGAAAGGCGATCGCCGCGAGAAGAATGGTCGAGACTTTGGCGCTTCTCTTCATTGCTGCTGCTCCCTTTCGTTACTCGCACTTGCTCAGATGAGAGATGCAGGCAGATGTCTTCCGGTGCTGTTTGGATCATGTCGTGCTACTGGGCGACCACCAGCCTGCCGTCGGCGCCTCTGGAGAATCTGCTCATGAACTCCCAGGCCAACTCGGGAAAGTCGCCGCTCGGCGAATGAGGAAGGTTCGTCACGCACACGATCTCGACCATCTTGACGCCGTCGGCCCGGTTGAACTCCGCACCATAGTGCACCACCCCGTCGATGGTCTCCTTCCACATAGTGTCGCCGACGACGCCGATGGCCTTGACCGCCTCGTCTGTGCTGGTTGCCTGAGCGTCTAGGCTGTCTTCCAGCGTGAGCTGGGTGGGACAGTCGTTCACCTGCAGCCACAGATTCAGTCCGTCTATGATCCCCTCGGTGTTGATCGGAAGTTGGGCGAAATCATGATCGCCGGCTATCATCATCATGGGCAGGCTGAAGTCCATGGCCGCTGCGTAATCTTCTGCAGGGGTGAAGAACGGAGGCGATCCCCCCGCCGTGGTGTTGACCACCGCGAGCGAACTATGCATGGCGGCCGCTGCGATGACCTTCGGAAACTCGAGGCCTGCCATGGCAGTCGCGACGCCCCCAGCCGACATGCCGGCCACGTAGACCCGGCTCCTGTCGATTGGATATCCCCCCGCCTCCAGAGCGTCCAGGATCCTCACCACTTGACCACCCGGGGTGATCGCGCTGGAACCGTTAGACACAGGGTTGGCCGGGCAGATGGTGATGAAGCCTTCTTTGGCCCCGACGTGGGCAAAGCCGTGGCCTTCCGCCGAGAATACGAGCTTCTCACCACCGACGAAGTCAAACACGATCGGATAGACGGCGGTGTTGTCGGCCGCCAGCGCAGACAACGGGGTGTAGCTGGCCCATTTCAAGTCCAGGTTGTCGGCGTCGTGCATCTCCTTCTTGACGCCCAGGGCCTCGAAGTAGGCTAGTACGGCCGGGTCCATCTCGTTCTTGTAGAGGAACAGGTTGCTCTGGTACTCGATGCTCTTCTGGGCGGCGACGGTAGCCTTCCACGCCTCGACATCGAGTTCTCCCTTGCCCAGGCTCTTGAACATGTTGTAGACGATATTGGGATAGTCCACACCCGTGTCCCCGGCGGAGAGTGTGGTCGTTGGACCGGCCGCGGTCGTATCCGTGGTGGCTGCACCGGTGGTCGTGGTCGGCTCGCTGGCCGCTGTCGTCGTTGTTGTCTCGCCGCCGCAGCCGGCAAGCAGGACGACGACCAGCACACTGAGCAAGAGCACGCTGCTGAATGGAGAATACGGCTTCCTCACTGTCGGTCACCTGTTCTTGCGGAGCCTTGTCCGCGGTTGAGGGTGGATGTAGGCACTCCTATTGTCGCTCTACGTCACGCCGGCAACTGGTACTTGCCCTCTGCCTTGCCCATCGTAGGGCCTGAGAAGCCGCCTGTCAACGACTCGAGTTGTCCTTTCGTATCGATGAGCGCCATCATTGATAGCGAACCAGTCGGCACCCTAGTATGGAGTGGGAGGCGCTGTGGCGAAGCCGGCGGTCCAGGGGGCAAACAGATTCTGGAGGAGCGAAGGAGACGAAGGGACGTTCTAAGAGTCGCGTATTCGTTCTTCTGACGATCGTCTTCTGTATGGCCTTTCTTGTCGGTTGCTCGGCGGTCGCGGCCGGGTCCGGCGACGGCGCCACAACGGGGGCTTCGCCTAACACCGGCAGCGTGGTCCACGGCAAGACTGTGCTCTTCTGCGGAGACTCGATCTGCGCGGGCATGCCCAACGCGCCCGAGGCAAAGCACGGATGGGCAGGCAGAATCGGGGTCTTGTACGGCATGAACGTGACCAACAACGGCCGAGCCGCTGCGACGGTCGCGATTGCCACAAACCGCAGCAAAGGCCGGAGCCCTGACAACCCTGGATAAGGACGTCACGGAGGCCGGCGATATCCTGCCAGGGAATCTCCGGGGCCGTTCGCGCAAATCGCTCGGGAGTCTCTTCAC
>JAFGIH010000105.1 GCA_016929985.1 Thermoleophilia bacterium
GTACGGGGGCGGACCGGGCATGGTGACGAAGGTCGATATCGTGGCGGCGGCTCTGGAGGGGGTCTTCGGGGAGCCCGCCTGCCGCGTGCGCGACACGCGGGACGTGTACGTGCTGGCCGCGGGAGGCAGGCCGTTCGATCACGACTTCTCGCTGGAGCTGTCGCGGAGCGACCGCGATCTCGTGCTACTCTGCGGTCGGTTCGAGGGGTTCGACGCCCGGGTGGAGGCCTCGCTGGCCACCGGCTCGATCTCCATAGGGCCGTACGTGCTGGCGGGGGGAGAGGTAGCCGCTCTGGCGGTGGTCGAGGCCGTTATCCGGCATCTGCCCGGGGCGCTGGGCAACACCGAGAGCGTACTGGAGGAGTCGTTCAGCGAGGAGCTGGCGGGCATGGTGGAGTATCCCCAGTACACTCGGCCTCGGGAGTACAGAGGCATGGAGGTCCCGCCGGTGCTGCTGAGTGGAGACCATGGGGCCATTGCGCGGTGGCGGCGTGAGAACGCCCGGCCCTCACCCTGGTCTCGGCCGTTGATGCCGGGAGGTCCTAGTGAGAGCGCTGCGGGCGCCGGTGAGAGTGGGGATCAATAGTGAGCGAAGGCAGCGAAGAGCAGAGAGCCGCCCAAGGCAAGGGCCCACGGGTCGAGACCGCGGACAAGAAGGGCGGCTTGTGGCGCACGGTCATCGAGGTGGTGGTGATCGTCGCCGCGGCTTTCGTCATCGCGCTGCTGGTACAGGCCTTCCTCATCAAGCCGTTCACCATCCATCAAGTGTCCATGCGGCCCACTCTCGAGGACGGCGACCGCGTGCTGATCAACCGTCTCTCATATCACTTCCGCGATCCCGAGCGGGGCGACGTGGTCATCTTCCACTCACCCATGGTCGACGGTGAGGATCTGGTGAAGCGGGTCATCGCGGTGCCTGGCGACCGCGTCGCGGTGAGAGACGGAGCCCTGTGGCTGAACGGGGTGGCCCAGGAGGAGCCCTATCTGCTCGAGCAGGACTTCGCGGGCGTCTATCCGGACGATGGAGAGGACGAGCTCATCCAGGAGGGCGAGGTCTTCGTGATGGGCGATAACCGCAACAACAGTGGCGACAGTAGGTTCTTCGGGCCTATCGACGCGAACCTCATCATGGGGTGTGCGTTCGCAGTCTATTGGCCCATCGGCCACTGGAGAGGGTTGTAATCGGGGCCGGGATGCTCTAAAGTCTGCTGGCTTTTCTGCGGGTAGGTCATCGAATCTCAGTACTATCAGGTCAGGGTTGGGTATACACATGGGCGCGATTGAGGATTTTGAGCATAGTCAACTCCGCGAGGACCTCCCGGTCTTCAAGTCCGGCGACACCTTGCGCGTGCACTTCAAGGTCACCGAGGGGAGCCGGGAGAGGATCCAGGTCTTCCAAGGATTCTGCATATGCCGGCAGGGCCATGGCTCGCGGGAAACGTTCACCGTGCGCAAGCAGTCGTTCGGCGTCGGTGTAGAGCGGACGTTCCCGCTTCATTCCCCCAAGATCGACAAGATCGAAGTCACCGCGGTGGGCGATGTGGCGCGGGCCAAGCTCTATTACCTGCGTGACAAGCTGGGTAAGAAGGCCCGGGTCAAAGAAAAGCGCATCTAAGGGGCGACCGCCTGGTGAACGAACCGGATTCAGGCTCTGTGGAAGAGCCGGAGCCGATCGGCCCTGGCGGGATAGCTGAGCCCCAGCCCGCGGTCTCGCGCCGCGACAACATCCTCCGTCTGATACTCGAAGTGGTCGCCATCGTGGCGGCCGCTTTTCTTCTGGCACTGCTCATCCAGTTGTTCGTGCTCAAGCCGTATGTCATCCCGTCGCCCTCTATGGAGCCGACTCTGGTGGAGGGCGACCGGGTGCTGGTCAGCCGTTTGACCTATCACTTCCGCGACCCCGAGAGAGGCGACGTCATCGTCTTCCATCCGCCGGAGGCCATGGAGGGCAGTCCGCCGCTCATCAAGCGGGTGGTGGCCGTGGGCAGCGACACCGTATCCGTCCATAACGGGGCGCTGTGGTTGAACGGGGTTGCGCAAGACGAGCCCTTCATCAAAGAGTACCCCATCTTCGACGAGTTCCCCGAGGTCACGATCGCCCCAGGATACGTGTGGGTCATGGGCGACAACCGCAATAACAGCGGTGACAGCCGGAGGTTCGGACAGATATCCGAGGAGAGCATCATCGGTGCGGCTTTCTGCATCTATTGGCCTCTCGGCCACCTCGACGGCCTGTAGCGGGGCCGGGCGCATGGCGAAACCCAGCGGGCGCGGCAGAAGCCGTGTCACGGACCCCTTCCGGTTCGACAGGGCGTTGCTGGCCGACTTATCAGACCTGACACCGAGCGCCGATCTACGCCTGGCCGGCGCAGACGAGGCCGGACGCGGATGCCTCGCTGGACCGTTGGTGGCGGCGGCCGTGGTGCTGGACTACTCCAGAGAGCCGTTTCTCGGCCTCAAGCATCTGACCGACTCGAAGCAACTCACTCCGCAGCGCCGGGAGGCGCTCTTCCCCGTGATCCTGAGCGTGGCGGCGCATGTCTCCTGGGTGGTCGTCTCTTCGCGAACCATCGACGAGGTGGGGCTTCACCGCTGCAACATGGCGGCCCTGGGCCGCGCGATCGAGTCGCTACACGGCGAGTACCGGCTTGCGATGGTCGATGGATTCGATCTCAAACGTCCCGAACTGCGCAGCCAGGGCTTGGTGGGGGGCGACTACAAGAGCGCGGCCGTGGCGGCGGCCTCGGTGGTGGCTAAGGTGGCACGGGACCGCGTGATGAGGGGCCTTGCCCCGCGCTACCCCGGCTACGGGTTCGAAGAACACGTGGGTTACGGCACCGAGCGGCACCGGGAGGCCCTGCGCCGGCTGGGCCCGTGTGTTCTGCATCGTCTGAGCTTTCAGGGAGTGGCGGAGCCGCAACTGGCCTTGTGGGACGACAGGGCGGGAGTGTTTGATGAGCAGGCTTGAAGACGTGGCGCTCGCCTCGGGACTCGTTCCGGACGGGCTGCTACGCCGGGTCATCAAAGCCCGGGTGAAGAGTCTGGTCGACGGCTTCGCGCGGCTGAGCGCTGAAGAGGAGGCGGAGCGGGAAGCGGCTGTCGCGACCGGCCTCAGCACTGGGCCGGTCACCGTCAACACTGACGACGCCAACCGGCAGCATTACGAGCTGCCGCCGGCCTTCTTCGAGGTGGCGCTCGGCCCGCGGCTCAAGTACAGCAGCTGCTATTGGCCCGAAGGAGTGGCGGATCTGGCCCATGCCGAAGAGGCCATGCTGACGCTCACTGCCGAACGCGCGGGTCTGGTCGACGGCCAGGACGTGCTCGACCTGGGGTGCGGCTGGGGCTCGCTGGCCCTGTGGGTCGCCGAGCACTATCCGCGGAGCCGGGTGCTCGCGGTGAGCAACTCCCACGGGCAGAGGCGCTTCATCGAAGCCGCGCGTGACCGGCGCCGGCTCGCGAACCTGGAGGTGGTCACTGCCGAGGTAGGGGGCTTCGAGCCCGACCGGCTGTTCGACCGCGTGGTCTCGGTGGAGATGTTCGAGCACGTCCGCAACCACGAGGAGTTGTTACGGAGGATCTCGGGGTGGCTGAAGCCGCGGGGTCTGCTGTTCGTGCACGTCTTCTGCCACAGGCGGTTCCTCTACGCGTTCGAGCCCGACGGACCGGGCGGTTGGATGGCAGAGCACTTCTTCTCGGGCGGCATGATGCCGTCGTACGACCACCTGCCGAGGCTTGGGGGCGATCTGGCCCTGAAGCAGCGCTGGGAATTGAACGGCCTGCACTACGCGCTCACCCTCAGGGCTTGGCTCGAGAACCTCGACCGGCGGCGGTCGGAGGTGATGCCCATCCTGCGGACGACGTACGGAGCCGGCCGCGCCCGCCTGTGGCT
The DNA here is from genome assembly GCA_016929985.1 of Thermoleophilia bacterium. The sequence continues at coordinate 3,890 of JAFGIH010000105.1, forward strand.
GGCCCACTGGCGCATCTTCTTCATGGCCTGCGAGGAGACCTTCGCTCTGGACGGGGGCAAGGAGTATTTCGTGGCCCACTACCTGTTCGGGCGCCGCGGCGAGGACTTGACGGCTCAGGCCAGCCTGTAGCCGTCTGTCGTCTCCATCAGAAAGCCCTCGGCGGCCAGTTCCCGCAGCGCGGCGGCGACCCGGTCGGCATCGGGCTCCGGCGCCTCGAGCGCCGCGAGCACGGCACCAAGCGGGAGGGGGTCCGGCGCCGCGGCCAACAGGGCGCGCAGCGAAGCCGCGCGGAGCTGCCGGTGCGACCCCGCGAAGGGGCTCTGCACCGAGTGATGCCGGCTCCTGCGGCCCGGGTTGGCGAACTCCCTCTTCA
>JAFGIH010000106.1 GCA_016929985.1 Thermoleophilia bacterium
GGCTTCCTGGTGGAGGTGGAGCTCGCCCGTCTGGAAGAGTTGCGGCGGCAGTACCCGGAGGCCTTCAACCGGCCCTACCGGGCGGACGCCGGACTTCGCCTAGAACGGGTGTTGGAAGGGGGTGAGTGAGATGGGCAAGGTCATGATAATCGACATCACGAAGTGCAACGGGTGCCACAACTGCCAGATCGCCTGCAAGGACGAGCACTGCGGCAACGACTGGACCCCCATCGCCAAGCCCCAGCCTCTTACCGGCCAGTTCTGGACCAAGGTCGTCGACAAGGTCCGCGGCCAGGTGCCGAAGGTCAGGGTCACCTACGACCACACCATCTGCCAGCACTGCGACGACGCACCATGCATCAAGGCCTGTCCCGAGAAAGCCATCTACAAGCGGCCTGACGGGCTGGTGGTGATCGATCCGACCATCTGCAAGGGTAGTCACAACTGCATCGAAGCGTGCCCGTATCCGGGCGTGATCTTCTTCAACGAAGACCTGAGGATCGCCCAGAAGTGCACGTTCTGCGCGCACCTGATCGACAAGGGCTGGACCGAGACCCGTTGCTCCGAGGTCTGCCCCACCGATGCGTTCGTCTTCGGCGAAGAAGACGATCCTCAGATCAAGGAGCTCATCGCCAAGGCCGAGGTGCTGCACCCCGAGTTCGGCACCAAGCCGCGGGTCTACTACATCGGCCTGCCCAGGACGTTCATCGCCGGCACCGTCTACGACCCCAAGGCCGACGAGATCGTGGAGGGGGCCCGTGTGACTCTGCGGCTCGACGGTGGGTCCGGCGCTGAGGTCAGCGTGACCACCGACGAGTTCGGCGACTTCTGGGCCGACGGGCTTGACAAGGGCACCTACGTCATCACCATCGAGAAGGACGGCTTCGCCGGCAAGAAGCTGGGCCCGATGGAGGTCACGAAGGACTTGAACGTCGGCGACATTCCCATGGAGAGCATAGGGGGAGCGCGGTCATGAGAGCGATCGTTAACATCATGACGGGCAAGGCGTCCGCGGCGGCGGGCTGGCGGGCCCGCGAGGTGCGGGTGGACGCGGAGGCCGCCTCGCTCGGCGACATAATGCGCTCGGTGTTCTTGAAAGACGGCAAGACCAGCCTCTTCGACCTGATCGCCGATGAGAACGGGCTCAATCCTGACTACGCGGTGTTCATAAGCGGCTCGCTGGTCCGCGGTGCGCTCGACTGGAACACGCCCGTCACCGACAGCGAGCAGCTGCATCTGTGCGACTGGCCCATGGTGGACGCTTAGCGGCCTTACACGCTCAGCCACAACCCACCTGCCGACTCGAGAGGCCCGGGAGACCGGGCCTCTCGTCGTTTTGTCCGCTACGTGCGGACATCAGGCTCCGGGGGCCGCTCTGGGCGGTTCCTTCCTCTGCGCCCGACTGCTACTCTGTGCTCTCACAGTTCAGATGAGGAGCCTGGATTGGGCAGGGTCGGAAAACCGAGCAAGAAGTCAGGCGTTGCGGCCCAGGAAGGCCCCGGCCGGCAGCAGGCTCTGATCATCCCCAAAGGCTACGTGCGCGTGCGGGAGTCGCTCGCCGCCGGTGCTCCGCTGGTGTTCGTCTCGGGCAACGCAGGGACCGGTAAGACAACCCTCATCCGCTACTTGAGGGAGAGCCTTGACCTGCGCTGCGTGGTGCTTGCGCCCACTGGGGTGGCCGCCCTGAACGCCGGTGGGGTCACCGTGCACTCCTTCTTCCGGTTCCCTCCCCGCATCCAGGATCCCCGGGACGTGCGGGTGCCGGCCGACTGCCGGCTCTACCAGAGCGTGGAGTTGCTCATCATCGACGAAGTGTCCATGCTGCGGGCCGACCTGCTGGACTGTATCGACGTGTTCCTGCGGCAGTGCAACAGCTCGTTCAGGCCGTTCGGCGGGGTGCAACTGCTCTTTTTGGGCGACCTGTTCCAGCTGCCCCCCGTTGTGTCGAGGGCGGAGGGTCAGGTACTAGCTCATCGAGGGTATGCGACGCCTTACTTCTTCAGCGCCTCGGTGCTCGACGATGTTCACCTGCTGCATGTGGAGCTGGACGAGAACTTCCGGCAGAGCGACGCGCATTTCGTGTCGCTTCTCAATCGCCTGCGCGTGGGCGAAGACTTGGAGGCTGTGGTGGAGGAACTCAACAGCCGGTGCCTGGGGGAGAGCTCGGGGCACGAGATCACCCTTGCCTGCACCAACCAGGTGGCCGATGGGTTGAACGCGGCCGCCATGGCAGCGCTCGACTGCGAAGAAGTGCTGTTCGTGGGCGCGACGGACGGCAAGTTCAAAGTGGACGGCGACCGCCTGCCCTCACCCCTCGAACTGCGCCTGAAGGTGGGGGCGCGGGTGATGTTCACCAAGAACGACGAGTCGGGCCGGTGGGTGAACGGGACGTTGGGAGTGGTGACCTGGTTGTCCGGAGACCGCGTCGAGGTGCAGCTCACTGACGGGAGTGTACGCGAGGTGGAGCGGGTGACCTGGCAGACCGTCGAGTACCGGGTCGACCAGGCGGGCGACCGTATCGTCGCCCACGAGGTCGGTCACTTTGCACAGTACCCTCTCATGCTCGCCTGGGCGGTCACCATCCACAAGAGCCAGGGCAAGACGCTCGGCAACATCCTGGTGGATTTCGGCTGGGGGGCGTTCGCTCCGGGGCAGGCGTACGTGGCGCTCAGCCGCTGCCGGTCGCTGGAGAACCTCCGGCTGGCCCGGCCCCTGCGCGTCTCCGACGTGCGATGCGACGCGCGGGTACGACACTTCTACACGACGCTCACCGAGGGGCGCCGGGCGCCCGATGAAGGAGTGGCCTGAGGGGCCCTTCGGGCGGCGGCTATACCTAGCTCTTGGTGTCTACGAGGCGCCTGAGCTGATCGGCGAGGTCTTGTAGCTGCTTGACCTCCTGCTCCACCTGGCGCGTCCCGGACACCGACTGGGTGCTGGCCTGGTTTATGCTCTCGATGGCCTGGCTGATCTGCTCCATGCCGGCGAGTTGCTGCCGGCTGGAGGCGGAGATCTGCACCGCCGACTGGGCCGCTTCGGTCACGCTCTCGGCCAGGGCGTTGATGGTGTCTCCGGATTCCACCGACTGCCGCCGCCCCGCCTCGATGGCCTCCCGGCTCTGTTCTACGGCCTGGACCGCCTGACCGCTGGCCTTCTGGATCTCGCCCAGGATGGTGCGCACCTGCGCCACGGCCTGTTTGGACTGCTCGGCCAGGTTCTTCACCTCTTGCGCGACGACCGTGAAGCCCTTGCCGTGCTCGCCGGCCTTGGCCGCCTCGATGGAGGCGTTCACCGA
>JAFGIH010000107.1 GCA_016929985.1 Thermoleophilia bacterium
CAAGAAGTAGCCCACCGTGTAGACGGCCAATGCCGCCCCCGCGACGTGGGTCCAGTGGATCCGCGACTTCAGGCTAGTGAGCATCCGGCTCCCGTCTTGGCGCAATGGGGGGGCGAGCAGTGCACTACTCTACATATTTCGGCCGACCACGGCATTCCATGAGGGTGCAGGCCTCTGGCCGTCGACGGAAGCCGTGCCAGCACCGCTTGGACTTGCGCCTGGATGCTGGTCGCCGGTAATGTCGACGGGGAACACTAGTGCGTCGCGCCGGAACTCGACCATTGCAAGGGGGCTTCGATGGAGCAGAGCGTGCCGACCGATCCACAGACTGCAGCCCAGCGGGCTACACACATAGAGGCTACCCACGCCTCCTCGGCCGACCAAGCCGCCCGGTTCGCACAAACCCTCCACGACATGCTCGACCCCTGGCACCAGGCGGTCGCCGAACCCGTTCGCGCACAGGGAGCCGTGCTGCACCGCATCCTCTCGGACTATGAACGGACCGCCTACGGCTCCGCGCACGGGGCGGCGGAGGTCGCTGCAGCCGCAGGCGCCACCGGTCCGCCCGAGGCGAGCGGCGCAACCGCAACGGAGGGAGTAGCCGCGGCGGCTGGGGAGACCGGCCCTCCCAGCGGCGCCGCTTCTCTCCGTGCCCTCGTTGCCGAGTACCGCCGCGCCTTTCCCATCATGACCTACGACGACTACAAGCCGCTCATCCAGCAGGTCATGGCCGGCGACATCGGCCAACTGCTCTGTGAGGAGCCCATCGGCTGGGCCATCACGCGCGGCACTACCGCGGACGAGCCCAAATTCATCCCCATGACTCCCACCGACCTGCGCATGCGCGTCAGCGCCGGCCGGGCCATGATGGCCTACGCGGCCGCGACCAAGCGCATGGACCTCTTCGCCGGCGTCAACCTCAATCTCAACTTCCCCTCGGTGGTCGGTACCGTCGCCGTCGGCGACCGGCAGATCGAGTACGGCTACAGCTCGGGAATCTATACCAAGCACGTATCGAAGCTCACGCCCATCCGCTCGGTCCCCTCCCAGGACGAGATCGACCAGCTCAGCCCCGGCACCACCCGGGCCGAGTGGGACGCCCGCTTCGAGCTGGCCATCGAGAAATGTCGTAACGAGAATGTCACGCTGGTCGGGGGCGTGTGCCAGACCGCCATCGAGTTCGGGCGCTATCTCAGCCGGAAGCACAAGGTTTATCCCAAGGAGTGGTGGAAGACCCAGATCATGACCCTGGGTAGCACTCCCGGCATCAACACCCGGCACGCGGCGCGCCTCAAGGCCATGTGGGGCCCGGTGGCCATCCGCGAGATCTACGGCGCCACCGAAGGCATGTTCGGCCAGCAACTCGACGAGCAGAGGGCCTGGGTGCCGAACTATGATCTCTTCTTCTTCGAGGTGCAGACCCGCTCGGGCATCAAGATGCTGAACGAGATGAAGCCCGGCGAGACCGGCAGCCTGGTGGTGTCAACCCCCATCCTGGCCCGCTACCGCATCGGCGACACCATCCTGGCGCTGCGGCCGCCGTACTTCCGCTGCATCGGGCGCGATGGGCGGTGGACCAAGGTCGACTACTGGTGGCGTGAGGTGGAGAGCCTCAACCTCGGTAGGCTGTGAGTGACCGAGAGGTCTGACGGGCTCTTTGTCCGTAGCGCAGCTGGGTACCCGGCCGGCCGCGGCAGCCGGGGCGTCTTCGGGCCGCTTGACGGGCTATGAGAGGACATATACAGTTTGGACAACACCGCGGAGGACAACGGGGGGAACAGGGCTTTTTCCTGCACAAGCGTGTCCTCCAACCCCTCTCGGCGCCCCCTTGCGCGGAGTTATGCAGACAGGCCCGTGCTGCTGCGGTGGAGTTATGCAGACTGGATGATGATTGTTGTGCCCAAGGAGACAAAGACAATGGGCGATGAGATCACTGTCCAGCAGGGGTTTCCAGAAGAGCTACGTTCATCGGCAGCTGAGTTGTACGACGCAGCTTTTGGAGCAAAGCTCGCAATCGCCATGCCCAACCCGATCTCACGAACGGCAGTCCTAAAGGCGGGCTTCAATCCAGAGTTTTCCTTCGTCGCAATGCGTGATGGTGAAATGGTCGGAATCGCAGGTTTCAAGACGGGCCGTGGGGCGCTGACAGGCGGGATTTCATATCGCGTGTTGAAAGATGAGATTGGGTTCTGGGGTGCAATTCGTGCCGTCCTCGTTCTTGCATTGTTTCAACGGAATCACGTCGCGGGCCAAATGCTTATGGATGGAATAGGCGTTTCGCCCAAGATGCGCGGCAGCGGCATTGGAACAATGCTTTTGCATAGCCTCATAGAGTATTCAAAGACAGAAGGGTATCGGTCAATTCGCCTTGATGTCGTAGACACTAATCCCGCAGCTCGGCGCCTGTACGAACGTGTTGGCTTTGTACCTGTAAAGACGGAACAGTTCGCCTATTTGAAATGGCTACTTGGCTTTGGGGCGGCCACACAGATGAAATACTCACTCAATGCGCAGGCATAACAACAGGTTGCAGCCGACGTTGCTGCGCGGCGTTCCGCAACGCGGCTGAACCCGGCCGTTGGATAGACCTGTCTCGGTTGCAGTGCTCTTCTGTAGCCCAGGTGTGGGCCGTCGCGTTAGAATGATTACGGAGGCTTGCCATGGTTGCCGTGATCGAGGACAAACGCGAAGCTGTCATCTCTCTTTGTCGCAAGTACGGAGTCGTCTCCATGTACGTATTCGGCTCGGCGTTGCGCGATGATTTCCGCTCGGGCGAGAGCGACATCGACCTGCTCGTCGATTTCGGCGACATGGACGGACACGCCAAGGCTCACGCCTACTTCGACATGCTCGATGAGCTGGAGGCACTTCTGGGTACCAAGGTCGACCTGGTCATGGTGGGCGCTATCAAGAACCGCTACATCGCCCAAGACGTCGAGGCCACCAAGCAGATGCTTTATGCGGCGTAGCCCGGCCGCGTACCTCTCCGACATCGTGGAGGCCTGCGACGCGGTCGAAGCCGTCCTTCGTGGCGTCTCTCTGGTCGACTATCTGCGGGCTCGTGCTGTGCGCTCGGCCGTGGAGCGTGAGTTCATCACCATTGGCGAGGCCGTCAACATGCTCGGCCGGGTCGCGCCGCAGGTATACGCGCAGATCACTGAGGCACGTCTCATCGTCGGTTTCCGCAACGTTCTCACCCACGACTACGCCGCGATTGACGATGAGACTGTGTTCGGGGCCGC
>JAFGIH010000108.1 GCA_016929985.1 Thermoleophilia bacterium
CACGGCCTTCTCGACCGACCGGCCCGCCGTCATCGACATACGGGTGAACCGGGAGGCCAATGTCTTTCCCATGATCCCTGCAGGGGGGACGGTGCACGACATGATGGAGCGTGACTGATGAAACACACATTGTCAGTCTTGGTGGAGAACAAGCCCGGCGTTCTTACGCGGGTCGCCGGGCTCTTCGCCCGCCGCGGCTTCAACATCGACAGTTTGGTGGTGGCCGAGACCGAGAATCCGGCGGTCTCCCGCATGACCATCACGGTGGACGAGCAGGATCACCCGGTCGAACAGGTCACCAAGCAGCTGCACAAGCTCATCAACGTCATCAAGATCACCGATCTGGACCCCGCTGGCAGCGTGGAGCGCGAGCTGCTGATGATAAAGGTCAAGGCGGACGCCCAATCGCGAGCTGCGATCATGCAGATCGTGGAGATCTTCCGGGCGAAGATCGTCGACGTCAGTCCCGAGGTGCTCATCATCGAGATGACGGGCACGCGCGACAAGGTGAGCGCGCTCATGGAGTTGCTCCATCCCTTCGGCGTGGTGGAGTTGATGCGGACGGGCCGCATCGCGATGAGCCGCGGCAAGAAGGCTACGTAAGAACAGGCAACCAGCCAGGAGGTAGCAGAGAGACATGCTGTACGACAAAGATGGAGACCTCGGTCTTCTCGAGGGGAAGACCGTAGCGGTCATCGGCTTCGGCAGTCAGGGTCACGCGCACTCGCAGAACCTCAGGGACAGCGGCGTCAAGGTCGTGGTCGCGGAGGCTCCCGGCAGTTCAGCTTGGGACAGGGCCGTGGCCGCCGGCTTCGAGGTGCTGACCGCCAACGCGGCTGCGGCCGTGGCCGACGTCATCATGATGGTGGTGCCCGACCAGACCCAGAAGGTGGTCTACGAGACCGCCGTCCGTGACAATCTGAAAGAGGGCGACATGCTCATGTTCGCCCATGGGTTCAACATCCACTACAGCCAGATCGTCCCGCCGGCCAACGTCGACGTCACCATGATCGCCCCCAAAGGTCCGGGTCACTTGGTCCGCCGCGTGTACACCGAGGGCGGGGGAGTGCCGGCCCTGTGCGCCGTGTACCAAGACGCCACCGGCCAGGCGCGCGCCCGCGCGCTCGCCTATGCCAAGGGCATCGGCGCCCTGCGGGCCGGCGTCATAGAGACCACGTTCAAAGAAGAGACCGAGACCGACCTGTTCGGCGAACAGGCCGTGCTCTGCGGCGGTTGCAGCGAACTCATCCGCGCCGGTTTCGAGACCCTGGTCGAGGCCGGATATCAGCCGGAAGTGGCCTACTTCGAGTGCCTGCATGAGCTCAAGTTGATCGTGGACCTCATCCACGAGCACGGCATCAGCGGCATGCGCTACTCCATCTCCGATACGGCCGAGTACGGCGACATGACCCGCGGCAAGCGCGTGATCAGCGACGAGGTCCGCGAAGAGATGCAGTACATCCTCGAAGAGATCCAGACCGGCGAGTTCGCCCGCGAGTGGATACTCGAGAACATGGCCGGACGCCCGGTCTACAACGCCATCAAGCGCGAGGAGTCCGAGCACGAGATCGAGATCGTGGGGCGGGAGCTTCGGGGCATGATGCCCTGGTTGGGTAAGAGCGGCAAGTTGGAGTAGGCCGCCGGCTCAGTCAGTCCCGCGCCGTCAGACCAGACGTTTCTGGGGCGCAGCCCCGGCGATACGCCGGGGCTGCGCCCCTTTCATGTCCGCGCCGAGCACCGGGCCCCGGCTCCCTTGCAGCGCGGGGCCCCGCTCAGCCTCCGCCGTTTCCCACCTTGAGGGTTTCGGGCTCCCCGGGTGACAGTGGTCTCAAGTGCGCGGCCAGTGTGACGCGAACCTGCCACATCAAGGCTTCCGCTGCGCGTGTGATGGAGCGGTCTTTGCCCAGGATGAGGTTGAGCTCACGGGACAGGCCGCCCTTCACCGCCATGACCGCCAGGTTCTCGCTGCCCGATCCGTCCAGGGCGATCTGAGGCACGATGGACACCCCCAGGCCGCGCCGGACGAAGTTCTTGACAGCCTCCACCGACCCGGCCTTGTATATTACCCGCGGCTCGAATCCGGCTCTCCGGCACGCGTCGATGGTGTAGGCCGTGAGGTTGTAGGTGCTGGTGGCCAGAATGAAGTCCTCGGAGGCCAGCGACGGGAGAGCCACCGACGTGCGCCCGGCCAGCCGGTGCGTCACGGGGGTCACCACAAGCAGGGCTTCGCTCCCCAAAGGCGTGACGTCCAACGTGTGTGGGGCGCCGGGTGCGGTCACTATGGCGAACTCCAAGGAGCCCTTCTGCACGCTCTGTTGCAGTTCGGTATCGGCGCCCTCGACGATATCCACTCGCACCCGCGGGTATGCTCGGTGGAACTCGGCCAGAACACTGGGGCAGAGGTAGGTCGATACCGAAGGGTTGCACCCGACCCGCACCTCGCCGACCTCGACCCCCAGATGCTCCTGTAAGACGCGTGTGGCCTCGTCGGCCTTCTGAAGGACGGCCTGCGCCAGCGGCAGGAAGACCTCCCCGTCGGGGCTGAGTGTGATCTTGCGGGTGCTGCGGTCGAACAACTGGGTGCTCAAGCCGTCTTCCAGACGACGTATCTGGTAACTTAGCGAGGGCTGCGACACGTGCAGGATCTCCGCGGCGCTGGTGAAGCTCATCGTCTCGGCGATGGTGACGAAATATCTCAGTTGAATCAGCTCCATCTATACAATAGAAATATCATATAAGAGATATAGAAACAATATATTTGTATTATGAACAAGGTTGCTCTAGACTGCACATGGCTGAGCACTGAATAACCGCGATCCAGGGAACCCCCCCTCCCAGACCGTGGCAGAGCTGAGCAGCTTTCCCGCAGCATAGCCGACTCCTCCCCCAACGGAGTTGGCTATGCTACTTTTTTGGACTGATGTCCCGCGACGCGGTTCGCTTTCGCGAACGCTTTGTACTCGCATCCTCCCGGAGTGTTGTGTTGGCCAGCGCCACAAGAGATGGAGATGGTGCCCTCCGGTCGCGCCTGCACGAATGGGCGCCGGCCGGGAGCGGCCGCGTGCGCGTCATGGCCGAGATCGGGCTGGGGATGGCGGGGCTCATCTGGGGAGCCAACTTCGTGCTTGTCAAGCTGGCTCTGGAGCATATGCCCCCACTCTACTACCTGGGGCTTCGCTTCCTGGTGGGAACAGTGCTGCTGGCGCCTTTCAGCCTCGGCCGGCTGCGCCGCCTGAGTGGGCGGGAGTGGCTGATCGGATGCGGCGTGGGGTTTCTTCTCTTCTGCGGATTCGCTCTGCAGACCATCGGATTGCGCACCATCTCACCAGGGCTGTCCGGCTTTCTCACCAACTTGTACGTGATCGGCGTGCCACTCATGCTCGGTCTGGCCACGGGCCGCTGGCCCTCAAAGATGGTCTGGGTAGGAATCGCCATCGTGATCGGCGGCATGGCCTTGCTCTCCCTGTACGGTCAGATGAGCTTCGGCTGGGGTGAGATCCTGACCCTGGTCGCTACTATCTTCTGGGCCGTCCACATCCTGGCAGTGGCGCATGCCTCGGTCCGGATGAGCGCAGTAGCTCTCGTGCAGTTGCAGCTGACCGTCTGCGCCGTCCTCTCCCTCGCCTATGCGTTCATCTTCGAGCGCCCGGTGTGGTTCCCCGGTTGGGAGGCTACCGGCGCGGTGCTCTGGACGGGAGCGATGGGGGGCGTGGTGGCTTACATGCTCATGGCCCTCGGACAGCGGTACACTCCGCCGACTCTCGCCGGAGTGCTGATGAGCCTGGAAGCGGTGTTCGCGCTGGTGGTATCCATCATCTTCGGCTACGACAGCCTCACCCTGCGGGCGGCGGTGGGGTTCGTCCTCGTGTTCGCCGGCTGCTCGGTGGCCCGGATGGGCTCAGAGAAGACACCCGAATACGCCGCCGAGCCGGCGCCACCAGGACCGTAGCAGGGCGGAGGCGCCGAGGGCGCCCGTATGCCTTCAGACGGCCGTGGCGGTCACTTCGCCGATGAAGGCCGCCACCGCCTCGGCTATCGCTGGGTAGCTGTCTTCGGGGGCGCGGGATGCGGAGCGGGGCAGGTGCAGGGAGTGGTCGCCGCCCTCGACAACGTGCAGGGTCCCGGGTGATTCCAGCCCGGCCAGGATCGGCCGCAGCAACTCCGGGTTGCAGAGGGCGTCCCTCGTCCCGGCGAAGAACAGGCTGGGTATGTCGATGTGCCTGAGCGGTTCGACCCACAGATGGTCGTCGCGGCCCATGGGGTGCAGCGGGTAGCCGAGCACTATCGCGCCCGCGGCCTCCACGCCGTCTCCCTCCACCCGGCGTGAGACCAGCTCGACCGCCGTGCGCCCTCCCAGCGACTTGCCGCCCACGAACATGGGCGTAGCGGGTGGGGCCAGCCTGTGGACTACGTGCCGGTAGACCTGGGAGAAGGCGTCTTCGAGCACCGGGCGGGGGTCCGGCGAGGTCACGCCTCGCTCCACGTAGGGGAAGTTGAAGCGCACCGTGGAGGCGGTGCCGGTCTCGGCCAGATGACGGCCGAGGTACGCGAGCAAGGGGAAGTCGAGGTCGTTGTTGGCCCCGTGGGCCAGAATCAAGAATGGCGCGCCGGAGGCGGGCCCGTCAGGCGCGTCGACCTTGACCGTGACCGGCACCTCGGGGGAGAGATCGAGCTTGAATGCGCGCGAAGCAGCCTGGGTCATCGGTGCTCTCCTCCGCCGGATTCCGGCGCATAAACGTGGCCAAACGGGCGACTATGTGTAATATACGACCAGACGGCGTCAAGGGGGATAGTGTGGAACGGATAATCAGCAACCTGGACAAAGCCAAGCTCAAGCTGGACGAGGCCTTTTTCTATCTCGACGAGATCGAGGAACTCATCCAGGAGGACGAGCTGAGCGAGACCGCTGGTTCGAAGGTCTCGCAGGCAGCGGAACGGCTGACCACCGAGCTATCTGCTCTGAGCGGCCGGGTGGCCGAACTCCAGGACATACTGAAGGCCCTAGAGGAACAAGAGGGCTCAACCGGCTAGCACCGCAGAGCGACTCACCTGGGCGAGATGGGGCGAGGCGAAGCGAGCCCACGAGAAGCCGACGGCTGGGCCCTACGGCAAGACCACCCACGCGAGACAAAGGGTGCCGAGGGGTATGGGGCTCCCCGGAGCGGTTTTGCGGTACCCCGCATCCAAAGTCGGAGGGGAGCCCCATACCCCTCGGCCACTCATTGGTGATGCTCAGGTATGTACTCCTCGAGCACCGGGAAGTCGCGCAACTCCTTGTCGATGGCTGCGCGCATAAACGAGTCCACCCACCAGAAGACGTCCTGAGACTGGATGTTGCGGCGTAGACGTCTCATGCGATAGCGTCGCTCGCCGGCGGTCATCCGAAAGGCGTTGTAGATGGCATCGGCGGTCTGCTCGACGTCGTAGGGGTTGACCACGAGGGCCGCCTGGCCGAGTTGAGCCGCCGCGCCGGCGAACTGGCTCAGTATGAGCACCGAGTCTTCTTCGAGGGTGCAGGCGCAGAACTCCTTGGCCACCAGGTTCATCCCGTCCTTGAGCGGCGTTATCAAGGCGATACTGGCGGCGCGATAGAAGGCCATCAGCTCTCTGTGGCTGAGGCTGCGGAAGAAGTAGTGCACCGGCACCCAGCCCACCTCGGAGTAACGGCCGTTGATCTGTCCGACCAGCCGGTCGATCTCCATCTTGAGATCGTCGTATTCTGTGATGCCGACGCGGCTGGGCACGACCACCTGGAAGAGATGGATGCGCCGCCGCACTTCGGGGAAGCGCTCCAAGAGGTTGGCGAAGGCTTTGAGCCGCTCCGGGATGCCCTTGGTGTAGTCGAGCCGGTCGAGCCCCAGGACGATCTGCCGGTCGGCGAAGCGGGTGCGCAGCTCAGCCAGTTGCTCTTCGACATCGGACGTCTTCGCCGACGCCGCGAAGGCGCTGGCGTCGATGCCGATGGGGAAGGCGCCCACCCGCATCTCCCGGTCGCCCAGCTTGACGAGGTGTAGGTGGTCCTGCGCCTGGACCCGCGCGTTCTTCATGAGAGTCCGCACGCACTGCACGAAATTCCTGCGGTCGCGCTGAGTCTGAAAGCCGACCAGATCGTAGGAAAGGAGGGAATCCAGCACCGCTTGCCGCTCCGGCAGCTTCATGAAGATGTCCGGGGCGGGGAAGGGGATGTGCAGGAAGAAGGCCAGGTTGGCCTCGCACCCGCTCTCGCGGACGTGGTGGGCCACGTCCATCAACTGATAGTCGTGGATCCACACGAAATCGTCCGAGCGGCAGTAGAGCGACAGGACCTCGGCGAACTTACGGTTTACCTTGACGTAGGCGGGCCAGTAGTCGGGCTCGAACGTGCAGCGGGACTGCAGGTCGTGGAACAGAGGCCACACACTCTCGTTGGAGTATCCGTGGTAGTACTTCTCCACCTCGTCCTCTGTGAGGGAGACAGGCTCGAGGATGTAGCCGGCCTCGTGCGACGCCCCCCGGAAGATGTCGGCCATGCCCGGCACGTCCGCGGTGGTGCCCGACCACCCGATCCAGATGCCCCCGCGGTCGCGCAGCACGGGCAACAACGCCGTCACCAAGCCGCCCGATCCGGGTTTGAGGGTCCACCCTATACCGTGGTTCTCCAAGACGTAGGGGAGTCTGTTCGAGACGACAATGAGCCTTTTGGTGGATTCCGCGGTCACGGGTCCTCCCTGGTCGCGGTGGCAGTGTGCTCGTTGGGTCAGTCCAGCTCTATCCGATCCTCGGTGCCGTAGCGCAAGGCTAGTACCAGGGTGAGGTACTCGCGCAGGTGCCTCGTGGTGAGGAAGTTCTGGCGCACCAACTCGCGGGCGCCGCGCCCGATCTGGCCTATGCGGTGCCGTTCGGAGAGCAGGTAGCGGATGCGCATGGCGGCTCCTTCGGGTGTGTCCACGAGGAAGCCGGTGCGGTGGTTCAGGAGCTGCAGGCGTATGCCGCCGGTGTTACCGCCGATGACCGGCTTGCCCTTCCACATGGCCTCGGTGACGGTGAGCCCGAAGCCCTCCCGGAGGGATTTTTGCAGCACGATGTCGGCCGCCGACTGGAGAGCGTTGATGGTCCGGTCGCTGTAATGACCGGAGGAGAGCACGTGGATATCGGGGTCGCCCTCGGCGGCGGTTCGTACCTCCGCGAGCACAGTCTCACCCTCCGGGTCGTCGGCCGCGCTGCCCCCGGCCAGCACCAACTGCAGGCCCGGGACGAACTCCTTGGCGAGACGGTAGGCCTCGATCACCCCGACAGGGTCTTTGAAGCGGTCGAAACGCGAGACCTGCAGCACCATGGGCCGCGACGGGTCGATGTTGAACTCCTCCAGCACACTCCCCAGAGTCTCGGGGTCGATGGGGAGGTTCTTCTCACTCAAGGGGTCGATGCTTGGCGTGATGAGAAACACGGGGTGCGGCATCGGCTGGGCGAAGGCGTCCAGCGAGAAGACGCTGGCGTCGTAGTCGAGTAGGAATCGCCGCAGATACTTCCACACCGGGCGGTAAGGGTGACTGAGGTCGATGTGGCAGCGCCAGATCCAGGTGCCCTTCCTGTCGGGACAGTGGCCGAGGAGCGGTGCGGGCTGGGGATCGTGGATGAAGACCACGTCGGCTTCTTCGAGGATGGGTCGCAGCCGGACGGCGTTCTGGGCATTCACCTCTTCATACTCTCTCAGGAGGGCCGGGGGGATCTGGATTGACTTGCCTTGAAGGGCGTTGTGGAACGACTTGGTGCAGGCGAAGAAGTCCGCGGTGCCGTCTATTACCTCCCAACTGGCGTCGATGCCGACCGCCCGCATGAGGGGGACCATCGTCTCGAGAATCTCGGCCACACCGCCGCCCTTGCGGGTGGAGTTCACATGCACGAGTCTCATGCCGCGCAGCGGTTCTGCCAGCTGACGGAGTTGCTCGACCGCGTCTTCACCGGCATGTTCCGCGTACCTCTCGAGAAGGCCATCGTCTGGGAGCGCGTGGTTCATGGCGCCACCTCCCCGGAGGTGCTGTCAGAAACAGGTTCTCCCTGCCGGTCGAAGAAGCCGGTGAGCACTTCACTCAGGCGATCGCGGAGCACGAAGAGCGACTCGAAATAGGGATCGATGGCGGCCACCGAGTCGCGCAGCTCTTCGTACTCGGGTCCCATGCCCATGAGCCAGGCTTGGAAGTCGTCCCGCCCGATGGGTTCTCTGCGCCGGGCGTCGACGAAGTGGTAGAAGATGCTGCCCACCGACATCTTGGGCAGGGCGTCGACGAGCTCGCTCGGGTGATAGAGGCGCTTGTAGGTGTCGAAAACCACGATGACCGAGCGGGCGAAATGGAACTGTTGGTCGGCCCGGGTGAAGAGCATGAGCTCGGTCTCGTCCAGTCGCTCGTCGATGACCTCGATGAGTTCCTGGCGGAGGTCCTCCATGTTCGAGTAGTCCGCCGGATCGATCACCGCCAGCCGCTCGGCGGCGGTGTGGTCGTGGAGCTTGTGACGGCACCAGGTGGCAAAGTCGTTGTTGTATTCGCGGTCGGTGAGCTGGGGCCTGAGGAGCGTGCCCCAGAAGTGGTGGTAGATGGACCCCACGTGGACGTCCCGCAGCACGTCGCGGAGTTCCCGAAGCGTCTGCGCCCGGCGTCCGGTGGCGACGATGGCCAGTGCAC
>JAFGIH010000011.1 GCA_016929985.1 Thermoleophilia bacterium
CTGGTGGGCCCCGATCATCGCCGCCTGCTACCGGCGACGGCCCTCTTCGGCGCCCTGCTGCTCCTCGTCGCCGACACTGTGGCCCGCACTGCCATGGCGCCCGCGGAGATCCCGGTGGGCATCATCACGGCAGCCACCGGGGGGCCCTTCTTCCTCTACCTGCTGCGGGTGCGCAAGGGGGTATGACGTGACACCGGACCACAGCACGGCGCCGGCCACAGCCGGTGCGCCCCCCCTCTACGAGACCCGCGCCCTGGAAGTCGCGCTGGGGGGACAGCGCGTCTTGGGCCCGCTCGACCTGCGTGTGGAGCACGGCACGTTCTTGGGTATCGCCGGTCCGAACGGCTCGGGCAAGACCACGCTCCTGCGCGCGCTCACCGGCGGGGTGAAGCCCACCGGCGGGGAGATCCTGTTGGAAGGACGCCCCGTGGCGCAGTATCCGGCCATCGAACTCGCCCGTCATGTGGGCGTCGTCCCTCAGCGATTCACGCTTGACTTCAGCTTCACTGTCGAAGAGATGGTGGCCATGGGGCGCTATGCGCGCGGTGGCGGCGCAGCCGACGTTGAAGCGGTGACGTCCGCGCTCGAAGCCACCGGGATGACCCCGCTGGCCGGCCGTTTGGTCACCGAGCTCTCCGGTGGAGAGCGCCAAAGAGCCCTCATCGCGCAGGCGCTGGCGCAGGAGACCCCCACCCTCCTTCTCGACGAGCCGCTCAACAACCTCGACCTCAACCATCAGTTGGAGATCATGCAGTTACTCGGCCGGCTCCACGGTGAAGGCAGGACGGTCGTGGTGGTGCTGCACGACCTCAACATGGCCGCCCAGTACTGCGAGGACCTCCTGCTGCTCGACCAGGGTCACTGCGCAGAACGGGGCTCCCCGAGCAACCTCCTCGATCCCAAGATCATCTTGGAGGTCTTCAAGGTGCGGGTGGCCGTGCACCGCCAGGGATCGCGGCCCTACCTCACCCCTCTGTGGTCGCGGACCCCCGAGTGTCTCCCCCCGGCCGGCGACAAGCACGTGCACGTCGTCGCGGGAGGCGGCGCGGCATCGCCGCTACTGGAGGAGCTGGTGCTGCGCGGTTTCGCTCCCACGGTAGGCATCGTCAGTGTGTTCGACACCGACTACGCCACCGCGCAGCGCTATGAGCTCGAGGTGGTCTCGTCTCCCCCGTTCGAGCCGTTCCCCCAGGAAGCCATAGAGGAGTTCGACGGCCTGGCCCACTCGGCCGACGTGATCGTCGTGGCGCCGGTGTTCTTCGGCAAGGGCAACCTGGCCCCGCTACGCACGGCTCTTCAGGTGGCACAGGGCGGCAAGAGAGTGGTCGTCTTCACCGACCCGCCCATCCAAGAGCGCGATCTCTGCGATGGAGAAGCCGCCGAGCTGGTGAGGCGTCTCATCAGCGCCGGAGCCCTCGAGGCCCGAGATACCGCCGATGCCGTCACGAAGATACAGGGCGCCTCCGCTTAGGCAGGCCGCCTCCGCTTGAGTAGTACGCTGCCCGCCGTGAGCAACCCCGCCCACACCGCCGTGGTAGCCGCCATGAAAAGCACCGCCTGCTTGATGTGCGGCCGCTCGAGCGGCCGCACGGGATCCCCCAAGGTGGGGTAGTCTACCGGCCGGCCGTCTCTCATGAGAGGGCCCCCGAGCTGCACACCCAGGGCCCCGGCCATGGCCGCTTCGGCGATGCCGGAGTTCGGGCTGGCATGCTTGCCCCCATCCCGGATGCAGATACGCAGCATGTCCATGGGGCGGAGGCGGGTGGCCGCGGCAGCCAAGAAGCCGGCGATCACCGTGAGCCTGGCCGGGATAATGTCGGCCACGTCGTCCGAGCGTGCCGACGCCCAGCCAAAATTGATGTACCGCTCGTTGCGGTAGCCGAAGGAGGAGTCAAGTGTGCTGACCGCCTTGTAGGCGGCGGCCGCGACCGGGCCACCAAGGTACGCATAGAAGAGGGGCGCAGTCACACCGTCCATGGTGTTCTCGCCCACGCTCTCCACAGCGGCCCTCACGATGCCCTGCTCGTCAAGGACGTCCACGTCTCTCCCCACCATCCGCCCGACCAGTCTTCTTGCCTCCGGCAGGTCCTCCCGCTCCAGCGCGCCATGTACGTCGAGGGCATGGTCCGCCAGATCGCGCGCGGCGAACGTGGTCCACAAGACGACTATCGAGGCGATGTCGCCTGCCACCGGGTGCAACCGTCTGGCGACGCCGGTGACGGCGGTCGCAGCCAGCGCCGCCGAACCGATCACGGTTCCCGCCGTGACCACCCCCGCAAGCTTCTCGTCGGCGATCCGGCGTCTCGTGAAGCCCTCGAGCCTCTGAGCCAGTCCTCCGGTGAGCTTGGCCGGGTGTGGCAGCCCGCGGGGATCGCCCACCACGGCATCCATGAGGAGCGCGCAGGCTATCTGAGCACAACGGTTCATCTGAAGAAACCCTCCATCTCGTCCACAAGACGGTCGTTCTCGGCGCTCGTGCGCACGGCAACGCGGAAGAACCGCCGGTCGAGCCCCTCGAAATCGTCGCATACGCGGATGGCCGATCCCCGCTCCAGCAGGTACCCGGCCAGGTCTGCGGCATCTGCCGGTCCGGCCTCGATCTTCGCCAAGAGGTAGTTGGCCGCGGCACGAAACACGCGAAGCTCCGGCACCGCGGCCAGCCGCGCGGCCAGCCGCCCGCGCTCACGGTCGACGAAGGCGCGGGTGGCGGCAACGTACTGCTGGTCGGAAAGGGCCGCCACGCCCACGGCCTGCGCAAGGACGTTCACCGACCACGGCACCATCGCCCGGCGGAGCGCCTCCGCGACACCCGCGGGCGCCACCGCGATCCCCAACCGCAGCCCCGGTATGGCATACATCTTGGTGAGCGACCGCAGCACCACCAGGTTCGGCAGGTCCACCCCCAGAAGGCCGGGGTCGGCGGTGAACTCCACGAAAGCCTCGTCTACCACGAACCACGACCGGGGATGGGCCGAGATCACGGCAACGAGGTCTTCACGTGGGCAGAGCGACCCCGTGGGGTTGTTCGGCCGCCCGATGAAGACCAGCTCACCTCCGCCCAGGCACGAGGCAAGACGGCCGGTGTCGAGGGCGAAATCATTGCCCTCCTCCAGAACCAAGGTCCTCACGGCAAGGCCCGCCTCTACCGCCGCTCGCGCGTAGTCGACATAGGCCGGCACCGGGATGAGGGCTTCGGACGCGCGGAGCACTCGGGGAAGAGCCGCGATGATCTCGGCCGACCCGTTGCCCACGACTACGCGTCCTGCCTCCATGCCGTACCGGGCGACCACCGCCTCCACCAACCGCGAGCACTCAGGGTCGGGATAGTGCTCCACCTCTCTCAGGTTGGCCATCACGACCCCGCTCAGCCACTCCGGCGGACCGAGCGGGTTGATGCTGGCCGAGAAGTCCAGGAGGTCCTCGGGAGCCACACCCGCCGCTTCCGCGAGCTTCTTTATGTTGCCGCCGTGGGTGCTCAATTCCAGGCCCACAGGGCGCCGGCCAGAGCCGGCACGCACTCCACGATCTCGCAGGTGGCGCCCAGAGTGTCGCCCGTGTATCCGCCGATGCGCCGGCGGCAGTACAAAGCCACGAGCATGCCTGCGGCGATAGAGGCCGCCGCTGCTACCAGGCCCTGAAGGCCCACGAGGAGCCAGCCCGCGACCAAGACCACCGCGGGCGCCCACACCAGCAACACCCAGCGGTGCGGCCCGCGCAACTCGAAGACCGTGGCCAGTCCGCCGTCGGAGCGGGCATAGCGGAACAGGGCCATGGTGACCACCATGGCGCACCGCCCGGCAAGCGGCATGAGCAGAGCGATCTTCCAGCGGGCGTCCTCGGGAGCCACGGAGGCGAACAAAGCCGTCTTGACCACCACGACGCACACCACGGCCACCACGCCCATAGCCCCAGTGCGGCTGTCGCGCATGATCTCGAGGATCTGTTCCCGAGGACGGGAGCTCAGGAGGCCATCGGCGGAATCGGCAAGGCCATCCATGTGCAGGGCCTTCGAGGCGGCGATGAGCAGGCACACCACCAGCGCGGCCACCGCCAGAGGCGGCAGCACCTTGTCGAGGCCGAAGCAGATCGCGGCCGCCAGGCCGCCGATCAGCAATCCCACGATGGGGAAGTAGTAGGGACCGCGGGCCAGCTCCCGTTCGCCGCCCACCCATGACGCAGGCACGGGCACGGGGGTGAGAAAGGCGAGCGCCGAGAAGAACGGCTTCATCATGCTCCCGAATGCGAGACCGAAGCCTCTTCGAACGTCGCCACCTCGGTGAGGACCCGCACCGCCGCATCCACGATGTTCATGGCCAGAGCCGCACCCGTCCCTTCTCCCAGACGCAGGTCCATGTCCAGGAGCGGCCGTTTGCCGAGCTTCTCGAGAGCGACGCGATGCCCGCGCTCCACGCTGCGGTGAGCCGCGATCATGTACTCCGTCGATAGCGGACAGATCGCCTGCGCCACCAAGGCTCCGGCCGTGGAGATGAACCCATCCACCACGACAGGTCTGCACATCGAGGCTGCGCCCAAGATCAGGCCGGCGATGCCCCCGATCTCGAACCC
>JAFGIH010000109.1 GCA_016929985.1 Thermoleophilia bacterium
CTAGGGACGCTCGCGTTTCCGTACTCAACCGTGCTCTTCGGCCATCAGCTCGCCGCGGTGGCCATTGGTTTTGCCTTCCTCTTGCTGTGGCGTCAGCGCGACGCGTGGTCGCCGCGGCGAGGCCTCGTCGCCGGCGGCCTGCTCGGCTTCGCCGCCATGTCCGATGCGATGGGTCTGTTCGTCGCGGGCCTGCTCGGCTGCTACGCGATCTGGGTCGCCGCCCGACGAGAGCGAACGATTAGCACGGTGGTCGCGCGCGTCGCGCCGCTGGCCTGCCTCGGACTCGCGGTGTTCTCTGTCCAACTCATCGCGAACTGGAGCAGTTTCGGGAATCCGCTCACCTTCCCTCACATCTACCACGCGCAGGAGAGCTTCCGCCTCCGCCATACCGCCGGCTTCTTCGGGATCCATCTGCCCCAGCTCTATCCCCTCTATCAGCTCACTGTGGGGCCATGGCGTGGGTTGTTCTACGGGAGCCCGGTGCTGCTACTCGCGCTGCCCGGAGTGTTCCTGCTGGGTCGGAAGTGGCGCGCCGAGGCGATCACTATCGCCGCCTGCTATCTCGCGGTGCTTCTCATCCATTCCGGGTACGAAAACTGGACCACTGGTTCCGCCTATGGTCCCCGCTATCAGATCGTCGTACTGCCACTCCTGGTGTTCGCGGTCGCGCCGGCCGCCGCGCGCTGGCCCTTCGTCTTCAAGACTCTCACCGTCGTCTCTATCGCGTTCACAACTACCGTCACCGCGACCACACCGCTGCTCCCTGAAGACCTGCGCAACCCGCTACTCAACGCCTTCGAACAGTTCGCCGTCGGCAACCTCCAACACGCGAACCTCGGCTCTCTGATTGGCCTACCAGGTCTTCTCAGCCTCGCGCCACTCGTCATCGTGGTGGGGGGCCTGTTCGCTACGCTGCGCAGACAGCGAGAGTCCTAATCAGAACATGAAGAAAGGGAGCCGACCGCGGCTCCCTTTCGTGGTGCCTGAGTGTCCTCGCTGGCTATGCCGAAAGCTCGCGGGATCCAAACGCCGCAATAACCTCCTTCATCCGCTCGGGGATGTCGATTCCGGCCGGGCAACGGGTGACGCATTCGCCACAACCCACGCAGGCGTCGGCGGGCATGCCGAGGTCGTCGTAGAGCTCCTTGCCCATGTGCCGCTGGTCCTCGGGGTACTGGTTGTGCACGTACAGAGCGCGAAACACCTTCGGGATGTCGATGTCCTCTGTGCACGGCAAGCAGTAGCCGCAGCCGAGGCAGAGCTGTCCGTACCGCATCTCCTTCTTCATGGCCGCGATCTGGTCGAACAACTCCTTGCGCGCAGCATCGCCCCACTGGTTCGCGGTGGTGACCGCCCTGAAGTTCTCGTCCACCTGCTCCACGCTGATCATGCCGGGGATGACGGTCGTCACGTTTGGGTTGGCTGCGATCGCCCGGAGCGTCCCTGCCACCACGGGGTCCATACCATCCACCTTCTCTGTCCCCGGCGGTGACACGAGCGCGCCACCGGAGAGGGGTTTCATGATGATCACACCGAGGTCGCGTTCGGCCGCCATCGGGATGATGGGCCCCATCCCCTCCTCGTCGAGCGGATTCCAGGCCAGCATGATCGTCTCCCAGACGTCGTCCGCTAGGGCCCGCCGAACGGCCGCGTGGTCGCGGTGCATCGTGATGCCGATGTGCCGGACCTTGCCCTCTTCCTTCGCCTTCAACAGGGCCTCCAGCGCACCGCCCGGGCCCACTACTTCATCGTAGACACTCTCGTAGCAGACCCAGTGCGCCTGCCAGAGGTCGAGGTAGTCCGTCTGCAGGTTCTTGAGGCTTGTCTCGAGGTCCTTCATCGCGCCCTTCGCATCGCGCTTCGGCGTCTTGGTCGCGATGTAGACCTCATCGCGTCGTCGCTTCAGGACGGGACCGATCTTCACCTCACTGTCGCCGTACCCGCGGGCGGTGTCGATGAAGTTCACGCCCAGATCAATCGCATGGTCGAGCGCTGCTGCTGCTTGCTTCCCCGAAATATGAGGGAACTTGATGCATCCGAAACCAAACACCGTGACATCCAGCCCCGTCTTGCCGAGACGGCGCTTTGCCAGCTTTGCCGACATGAACTCTCCTCCGTACCTCCCCCTCTCGGCTCTGTGTCTGTATTCAGCACTGGTGCGCCATCCCCTGTGCTCGGCCCGTTCGTTGCTCCTGCAGCAGGATAAGGTATAATACCGAAGAACAGGTCAACTCAGTGCTGTGCCATACTGGTTTCGTCAGAGGTGGAGGAGATGACGAATTCCCGTTTTGCGCTGTTCGCTGCTGCGCTTCTGTCTGTCGTCCTGCTGGTTCCAGCTTGTCTCCCGGCACATGCCGGCCTCGCCGCCGTTTGGGCCGTGGATGACGGCGAAAAGGTATTCCAGGACGATCTCTCGCATCCCCTGAAGGCTGGCGGCGGGGACAACTCCGTCTGGGATGGCTCGACTGTCAGTCTTTTCTCGGCTGCGAATGAGATTGTTGCCTTCCAGCTCATCCTGGAGGCCGACGCGGCCGGCGCGAACTCGGTCAACGTCACGGTCTCCAGTCTGACCGGCGGCTCCACGGTCATTCGTGGCAGCCATCCGCTCCTCGCGCCCAACGACTACCTGGGGCTCGGCGTGGAGTTGTTCACGGAACACTACTTCGATATCTCGACCCCCTCCTGGGACAGCGACTGTGGCGGCCTGGGCTGGAGCGGCGACGCCAAGCCAAATATCACCGGGAAGATCCCCGATGCGCTCGTGCCCTTCGCGGCCAAGCAAGGCAAGGGTGGCGCGCCTTTCGATGTCGGCGCCAGCCTGAACCAGGGCGTATGGGTGGATATCTACGTTCCGCGCACCGCGACGGCCGGCGTCTACACCGGCACTATCACGGTGACCGTCGGCGGAGTGACGGAGGTCGAGATTCCCCTCGAGCTCGAAGTGCTGGACTTCGCGCTTCCGGACGAGACCCACTACAAGACGATGGTGTTCTATAGCAAGGACACTCTCATCGAGCGGCACACCACCGGCTGGTGCACCCCCGAAATGTGGGAGATGATGCGCGCGTACAACCGTATGGCCCACCGACACCGGCTCGAACTGATCGGGTGTGGCACGTGGGACGAGGCGAACTACCTCACGGGCGTGCTCACCGGTGACGCCTTCACCGCCGCCGGCAACTACGACGGCCCGGGCGTGGGAATCGGCAACTCCCTCTTCTCCATCGCCACCTATGGGGGCTGGTGGTCGCAGGACCAGAACTACTACGAGACCCAGTCGGACGCCTGGGTTAATTGGTTCAATGATAACGGCCTGGGAGACCTTGACTACTTCCTCTACCTAACCGACGAACCCGGGCCTAGCCTGTACCCCGACGTGCAGCAGCGCGCCGCCTGGATCCATGACAACCCCGGCCCCGGGCATGACCTGCCTGTGTTCCTCACCAGGTGGCCCATATCCGACCTGGCCGGCGCCATTGACATCTGGTGCACTCCGCCGCAGCTCTACGACCCCTCAGACGCCGCCGAGGCCCAGGCTCGCGACGAGAGCGTCTGGCTTTACGCCAGCTACCGCCCGCAGACCCCGGCCGACGCTACCGACGAGTACGGCATCGCCTGGCGGCTCAAGGCCTGGGTCGGCCACTACCGCGACATCCCCCGGTGGTTCACCTGGGAGAGCACCCACTACTACCACAACAGCAACGAGGTCGATCCCGGCGGCCGCAGGAACGTGTGGGCAAACCCCATCGGCTTCTCCCGCAAGTGGTACGACGATGGCGACGTTGAAGTTCCCTGCCCCCAGGATACCGGCAACGGCGACGGGATTCTCTTCTACCCCGGCCAGGACGCAGTCTTCCCGGAGGAAGATCGCGAGTACGCCGGCCCGGTCAGCTCCATCCGCATGAAGATGTACCGGCGAGGCATTCAAGATGTGGAGTACATGTGGCTCGCCGAGCAGTCCGGTCAGGCCGCCCAGGCGAACACCATTGTCGGCACTATGCTGCCTAACACTATGTGGGACGCGGATATCGTGCCCACGTGGTCCAACCAGAACGCCGACTATGAGGCCGCTCGCCGCGAGCTCGCCGACCTGATTGAGGGCCACACTAGCTTCTCTGACGTCGGCCCCGATCACTGGGCCTACTCACAAATCATGGCCTGCGTGGCTGCCGATATCGTTGCTGGGTATCCTGATGGCTTCTACCGGCCCGCCAAGGACGTAACTCGGGATCAGATGGCCGTCTACATCTCTCGCGCCCTGGCCGGCAACGACGCGGCCGTACCCACGGGGCCTGCAGAAGCCACCTTCCCCGATGTCCCGGGGGACCATTGGGCCTATGATTACGTGGAGTACGCGGCCGCCAACAACATTGTAGAGGGGTATGCCGACGGGACGTATCAGCCGGGCTGGACTGTGAACCGTGGGCAAATGGCGGTGTTCGTGGCACGCGCGATGGTTGATCCGACCGGCGAAGCCGGGCTGGAGACCTACGAGCCCCCGACCGAGGCGAGCTTCCCCGACATTCCCGTGAGCTTCTGGTGCTTCGACCACGTGGAGTACCTGCACGAGCACTCCGTGGTCGGTGGCTATCCGGACGGGAACTACCGCCCCACCGCAACCGTCACCCGCGACCAGATGGCCGTGTATATCCAGCGGGCCTTCGAGCTGCCGCTGTCAGACTGACGTGAGCGAGCTTGAGGGCGCTTAGTAGCACATCGGGGCGAAGTGCTGGTTCAGCCCCGAATTCCCAGCGCGTTGAGCGTGATGAGTCTGACCAGCGACATGGTCGCGCTCCCCACGAGCAGGCCCAGGAAGAAGGGCAGCGCACGACGGTGCGCGCGCAGGCCACCATAACGAAGCAGCAGTGTCTTCACGGTCCAGGCGATGATGATGGCCGGCAGCATGGAGTCGATGGGAAAACAGAACGCGAGGGGGAAGGCCACTGGATGTAGCGGCCAGGCGGGGAACTGGAGCTTCATCGCCATCAACACGATGCTGGCGCCAAATCCCACGCCGATCGCTTTCACTCCACCCCAGTTCGGTCCTGTCGGATTCCGAAGCGTCGCATCTAACTCTTGAGATGCCCCCTCCGCGACGAAGATTAGGTCCCGCCCAACCTTCGCCGTGCCGAGACCCAGCTGGTACCCATAATGGAGGCTCGCCAAGAAATAACAGACCATGATGGCCGGCATCACGGCGATGAGCAGCCAGGCGAGCCGGGAGGCGTTCATGGAGGCCTTCTCCGCCATGCGCATCCCTTCCAACTGGAAGGGCGCTGGATTCGGTCGTTGCTCCCCCATGAACGGTCGCAGCAGTGCTAGCAGACCGAGCCCCCGCGTCCCGATTCCCTGCACGCCGGGGAACTGCGTCAGCGCGTGAGATGGCATCACCCCGTAGAGTTCGTTGTTCGGCGGTCCGAGATGCGCGCGAATCCTGCTGATCGCCATGGACATGGTGAAGTAGATGGCGAGGAAGCCGGCCGTCACTCCCGCCGTCATCCCGGCCCGTGTGAGGAAGTACCAGAGAAATGCCAGCCCGGCGAGCGCGCCGAGGACAGCCGTGCGATAGCTGAATGCCTCTCGGCTATCATCGGCGCTCGAAGCGAGCCCCAGCGCTTTGCGCACCACCTGCGCGAGATACCGCCGGTCAAGCCATAGCACCGAAGCCATCAACGCAATGTAGCCGCCGATGGTCTGCTGGTCGCCGTAGGGGAAACCGCTGTACGGTCCCGTGGCAAGACCGAGCAGCCGAGATACGACATACTCCGCTCGCCAGAAGAGATTGAAGACGATCATCGAGAAGGCGAGATCAACCGGCATCAAGTACGAGAGGCCGATGTGCCACGGCTCCCAGTCCAAGTATGGCGACCGCAGCACATCCCATGGCCGGTTATTCATCAGGTGTGTCGAGATATCCACCGACATGGGTATGTGCGGAAACGCGGGAACCAGTCGGGCGACGAGGTTGATGAGCGCGATTCCGGCGGAGACCGCGATTCCCACCCACCAAAGCGAGTTTCTGAACAGCCCGGTCTCGGGATCCGTGATCTGCAGCGGCAGCATGGTCATGGGGAAGGGAAGCTGCTCCTCCTCCGACCAGCGCTTCCTGGCGATGACATTCAGGCACATCGTGACCCAGAACAGGGCCACGACCCAGGCCGTCCACCAGAACACCGGCTGCGCCCAGGCCTTGAGCACCGCCCGACTGTAGGGGCTCGCGCCCCCCAGGAAGAAGCCCTCCAACGCGCGGCGGTCCATTACTGTCAACCAGGTCGGCAGGTTGGGCCAGAGAAGTTCCTGCCACTGGTTCTCCGGACCGGCGTTCCAGATCGGCCACGTGATCACGGTCGCGATGGATCCGCACCAGTCCCACGCGCTCCCGGTGATTCCAAGGCTAAAGACCAGGGAGAGGTAGACCGCAATCAGCTCTCCACGAGTGAGGGTCCATCTGGGGCCCAGTCGCCTTAGCCCGAGGTTGATGGCAGTGAGGAACACGAGCCCGGCCACCGCCATCTCGATGAGGGAATCGAGGGCTCCTGCCCCAGTCCCCTTCCACATGCTCCCGACGGAGAGGAAAACGCACGGTGGCGTGATCACAAAGACAAGCAGAACGGCGCGGGCGCGGATTCGTCCCCTTGCCTGAGGACCTCCATCCTCGCCATTGGCCGGACCTCTCGGCCGATTGTGATCGAGAGCTGTGGCTATGACGACACGCTCCCCCCAGGATTTGACGGGTCCGAAGAGACCGCGCCTCCTCCTGTCACCTGGACGCAGGCTTCGTCAGGGGACTACCACGTCCCTTCCCTGCGCGGTCGAGCCTTGGGAACATGGCCCCACCGGGAACCGCGGCGAGCAGCGGCGCTGACGGTTTTCACTCCCATCTGCTCTTCGGCTCACCGCGCCGCGAATAGGCATCGTTCATGGGCAGCTAGACGTAGTTCATGCCCGGCAACGGAAACGGTATCGGGAACAGCACGTTGAGCGATTCGCCTAGCTCCGTGTGCACCGCCGGCGCTTCTGGGCCCCCCAGCACGAGTGCTGTCGCCTTCCCCACATCTAACGTCAAGGCCTCATCTCCACGCGTGAAGACGCACTCCTTTTCTGTCTGCGCAAAGGCTAGTGTCCTCATCTCTTTCCGCGTCAGGCGCGCCGCTAGATACGGCCGAAGACGTCTCATCAACAGCGGTAGGTCGAGCAGGCGAGTTGTGTGCTCCCACAGGGTGCCTGCGGCCAGTCTGAGGTCCGCGCCGTGCAGCACGTGTGTCAGCTCTCTGTCCCACTGCGGCGCCCGAAACTCGATCTCATCGACATCGGCTGCTTCCAGGAGCGAAGGAAGCCCTTCCGCCAGCGCGCCGCGAACTCCGGCGTACTCGGACACCCAGCGCTCGCGGCTCTCCGGCGGATGCCCCCAATCCCGAGAAAGCACCACGTAGGCGACCACGTCGCCCTCTCCCTCTATCACCCACGGCACATGATGCCCATGCCCTCGGAGCGCTCGAGCGAAGACCTCCGCCACCCGCACGAACCGCACCGGCTCCGCCTGATAGAGGCGCGCACAAACCGACCAGTCCTCCGGCCTCCCCGGTCGCGCCCGCGGCGCGCCGTTCCGGATCTCTATTGACCCCCGCCCGACCTTCCCCACGAAGGTTGGCACCGCATCCACCGCCATCGCCCGGCGATACAACCCTCGCCCGCCGGAGATTAGCAGCAGGCTGGCACCGGCCTGTCTCGCCGCGACCGCGCAGTGCTCCAGTAGCAGGCTAGCGAGGCCCTGATTCCGATAGTCGGGGTGTGTGCACACGCCGCCGATGCTCGCGAGCTTCACGCGGCAGCCGTAGATGGAGAGGACGTTGTACACGAGGCGAATATGTGAGACGAGCCGTCCCTCCCGGGCGATGACCCAGGCGCCCGAGCGCTGGATCCAGCGCGGCCGCCGGCGCCTTCGCCGCGGACCGAGAGCGCCGCCAAAGCACGCCACCATCAAGTCCGCCAGCTCGTCCAGCTCCTCACGTCTCGCCAGCCGCGGCCCTTCGTTGGCGCGCTCGCCCTGCACCTCAGACCTCACCCCGGTAGGCCGGCCC
>JAFGIH010000110.1 GCA_016929985.1 Thermoleophilia bacterium
GGCATCCATGATGCGCATGATGATCTGGTTCAGCCAGCCCCCGAAGAAGCCTGCGATCAATCCAAGCAGCATGCCGACGATGCTGCCCAGAGCCACAGCTCCCACGCCGATCAGCAGCGAGATACGACTGCCGTAGATGATCCTGGTCAGGGTGTCTCTGCCCAGTTGGTCCGTGCCCAGAAGATGGTTCCAGCTCGGCCGTTCAGTCACGGCCCTGAGGTTCTGGTCGTTGGATTCGTAGGGCGCGATCAGCGGCGCGAAGAGGGCGAACACCACGAACAGCAGGATGACCAGGGTCCCGAAGATCACCACCTTCCGCCCGAAGAACACTCGTCGGAAACGTCGCCATTCGCTGTACATCGGCGCAGTCTCATCACAACTCCCGGCACCGACGGCCGGCGAGGTCACGATGCTCCTTCGCGGCGGCATCAGTTGTACCTGATCCTCGGGTCCAGCCAGCCGTAGCTAAGGTCAATGAGCAGGTTGATCACCACCACGATGATGGCTATGAGCAGTACGACACTTTGTACGGCCGGGTAATCCTGAGCGTTGATGGAGGTGATGAGGTACCGGCCGATCCCTGGGATGGTGAACACCTGCTCGACGATCACCGCGCCGCCCACCACCATAGTGAGCTGCATGCCCGAGAGCGTGACCACCGGGATCAGAGAGTTCTTCAGCGAGTGCTTCATGATCACCGCCCTCTGCTTGAGGCCCTTCGACCAGGCCGTGCGCACGTAGTCTTGCCCCAGCACCTCCAACATGCTGGAACGTGTCTGACGCACCGTGCCGGCGAGCGGGAAGAGGGCCAAGCAGAAGACGGGCATGACGAGCCGTTTCGTGCTCAGCCAGAAGTCGTCGAAGGGAGATGTGTAGCCCGAGGTCGGCAGCCACTTCAGGCGCAGGGCGAAGAGGTACATCAGCATTACGCCCAGCCAGAACACCGGCACGGTGATGCCTATGTTTGCGAGTCCTGTGACGAAGCCGTCGGCCCACTTGCCTCGCTTGACGGCACAGACGATCCCCCCCGGTATCCCGATGGCCACCCCGATGATGAAGGCCAGGAGGCCCACATGCAGCGTGATGGGGAGCTTGTGCCACATCTCGTCGGCGACAGGACCCCGGCTCATGATGGAGGTGCCGAAGTCGCCCTTGAGCACACCACCCACCCAACTGAAGTATTGGACGATCACCGGGCGGTCCAGTCCGAATTCATGTCTCAGGTTCTGGAGGGCGGTTTCGTCCATGGCCATGATCTCCGACTGGGCCATGATAAGCCTGATCGGGTCACCGGGCAGCAGACGCATCGCGCCGAAGACGACCACGCTGACCAGAACAAGGACGACCAAGGCCATGATCAGCCTGCGTATGACGTAGGTGGTCAACGGTCTCTCTCGCCGCTTCGCATGGCTCCTGCCGGCGTCACAGCGCCGGCTCGACGCGCCTTGTCTGGTGGGCGGTGCGGAAGTATCCCATACCGAAGGAATAGCCTGGGATGGCGCCTGAGACGATGATATGAAGGTCTCGTGGATACACCACCGGCACTTTCCCGCCGGGCTTCAGCGCCTCTTCCACGCTCTTCACCTGGTCTTCCGGTATGGCATCGTTGGCAAAGAAAGGCCCGCCCGGCTTCGTGTTGATTCGGTCACGCAAACCCTGAACCTCACGCGCGCTCAGCTCTTCGTAAGGCACCTTTGCGGCCTCGAAGAGGTACTCCACCAGGCTCTGCCGGGAAAAGCCCCGCCGCTGCAGTAGGATGGCCAGCTCCGGATGGATGATCATCACGTGTTTGCGCAGGTGGGCGAACGGATTGCCTACTCCAAGCCTGTATTGACCCAAAGCCTCCCTGTCGCCTACTACATCCTTCACCATGGTCTCCAGCACAGCCTCCACAGACCAGGGCTCGACCACACCACCGCCGTAAAGCCTCATGCCGAAGCCGGTCGCACCCCCCACCGTAGACACAGTGACACAGCTCTCCAGTTCTGTGAAGCCCCGGCCGACATGGTAGGGCTCCCAGGGAGACTCCTTCTGATTCTCGGCGAACGTGTAGAAGGTGTGCGACGAGGGGCGGCCGATAAGAGCCATGTCGATCTCCCCGGGCCGCAGGTAGCCGATGTTGTTGAGGCAGAGACGCACCGCACGTCCGATGGTATTGTTTGCCCTCCAGCCATGACCCAGGAGTCCGACTCCGGAGTTCATGCCGAGCTTCTCGCCCAGCGGACCGGTAAGCACGATGGCAAGGGTGAACGAACCCTCCGAGCTGAAGACGTGGTGAAACCCCTCATCGCCGGCAAGGCACTCCATGGCGGCTATGACCACCGGCAGGTACTCGGGCCGGGCACCGGCCATCACGGCATTAACGGCTATCTTGCCGACAGTGATGATGCCCCCACGGTAGGGTAGCCGGCCGACGATCTCCTCAGGTGCACGGCCGGTAGCGGCCAGCATCCGTTGGACGGCTTTTTTGGTAGGCGGCACGAGAGGCAGGCCGTCACCCCAGCGCCTCTCGAGGTAGAGCCGGTTGAACTCTTCGTAGGCCGCCTCATAGTCGTCCGCGGTGATCGTCACCGCTTCGGTCTCGTCATCGCCCGGCAGAGCAACCCGAGATCTCTCTTCTTCCGGGGACGGCGGATCGGTGAGCGCCGCGACGATCGCGTCCGCCGTCGAGATGGCCAGGGGCTTCAGCCCCTCCACAGTCAGGCGGTTCGGGTAATACTCGATGGCCGGCAGGGCTATGATGCGGAGTCCCGGCATTCCCATGGTCTCTGCTGCCATCCGGGCGCAGTGGACGGCGTTCTCGCCGACCACCACGACACCGGGCCTGTGGAGCTCTTTCTCCAGCGCCACCCCATTGGTGGCCGCGATCCATCCTCCCATGCCCGAATCACCCACGGCGTAGACGAAGGCGTCAAGTTCCTCCTTGGCCCTCGCCGTTGCATCCACGTCTCCCAGGGGGACCCACTCCACAGAGGCTGTGGGATACCTGTCTCTGAGCACCTGCTGCATGGCCATGCAGAAGTTCTCTCCGCCCATCTTGCCGTCCCAGAGCAGTCGGATCTTCCTGTTCCCCATATCCGGCAGCCGCGGGTTGATCGATCGCAGTGAGGGTGGAGCCTCAAGCAGTCCCTCCGGACTGAGACACGATAATGTCGTCGGCTCGGTCATCTCCACACATCCAC
>JAFGIH010000111.1 GCA_016929985.1 Thermoleophilia bacterium
CATGGACCGGGGCATCATGATGGCCGGCGGCGGCTCGCTTCTGCAAGGGATGTGCGAGCGGGTGCGTGACGAGACCCAGATGCCCGTCAACCTGGCCGAGTCGCCTCTCACCTGCGTGGCTGTCGGTTCGGGCCGCTCCTTGGAGGAGTTCGATACGCTCCACCGCCTGTCGCAGAGGTCGAAGAGACGCCGCTACTAAGTAGCGGAGGTCGATATGGCCCGTAACAAGGTAGCGTGGCGGAGAGTCATCTTTGTCATCCTCATCATAGCGTCGTTGGCATTGCTCACCGTCTCTTTCCGTGAGTCTGAGTCGGGGCCCGTCCACTCCGTCCAACAGTTTGGCGCCGGTCTGCTGGCTCCGTTGCAGTCCTGGGGTACGAAGATCGCCGAGCCGTTCCAAGATGGATATCAGTGGTTCAAGACGCTCTGGTCCGCCCACAGGAGGGCGGAGGAGTTGGAGGAGAAACTCCAGGTACTCCAAGGAGAGATCATCAAGTTGGAGGAACAGGCAGAGGAGAATGTGCGTCTGAAAGGCTTACTCGATCTGCGAGACAGGGCCACCTATCCCGAAGGGACGGAGTTCGCGGTGGCCTCTGTCATAGGCAAATCGCCCACGCGGTGGGAAGCCTGGGTGATGATAGACAAGGGCTCGGCCGACGGACTGAGAAAGGACCTGCCCGTGGTGGGTGCGACTCCCACGGCGGGAGAGTCGTTGGCGGGCAAAGGGCTGGTGGGTAAGATAGTCGAGGTCACCGAGCACAGCGCGAAGGTGCTGCTTATCACCGACTCCAGTTCGAGTGTGGCGGCGAAGATACAGGGGTCCAGGGCGGAGGGCTTTGTGGAAGGATCGGTCTCTGGGAGCCTGGTCATGGACTACGTCGACCGAGACATCGCGGTGGAGCCCAAGCTCATAATCGTCACGTCGGGATACGGTCCGGTCTATCCATCGGACATCCCCATCGGTGTCGTATCCAGTGTAGGCGAAGAAGACGTCAACATCTACAAAGAGATCGAGTTGCAGGCTTTTGTTGACTTCCGAGTGCTCGAAGAGGTCATGGTTCTTATGCTCCCGGAGCAGTGACGATGAAGCGCACGCGGTTTGCAGTCGTGGGCAAAGCCCTTCTCCTGCTGGTCATAGCCATCGCGCTCCAGACGTTGGTGGTATCGCGCATCAGCGTCCTTGGCGTGACTGCCGATACTTTCGTCATCTTCACGATCGTGATGGCGCTCAGCCGCGGACCTTTGCAGGGCGCGATCTTCGGATTCTTCGCGGGCATTGTGGCCGACGTGGCCTTCATACAGCCGCTTGGGGTGCATGCTCTCGTTTATGTCCTGATCGGCTATTCTGTGGGGACGCTTGTGTCTCGTTTCGGAGGGGTGAATGCCCTGGGCGTGTTCTTGATAGCCGGGGGCGCCGCGCTGTCTGCGCAGATCCTTTTTGGTCTCTTTCAGTTCATGATGGGACCGCGGGCAGGGTTCCTCACCATGTTGGGTACTCAGATGTTGCCCGCGGCCGTGCTCGACGCCCTGGTGACCGTCCCCGTGTATGCGGTCCTGGTGCGTTTCCGGGTCGTCCCGGCTTCGCCCGTTGAGCCCAAGACGGCGGGAGGTGTGGCGGAATGATCCTTCAGCCGGCCCGGAAGAGACGTCCCTCTGAGGACGATTCCTTCATGGGTATCCGCGTGGGGGTGTTGCTCCTGGTCGCGCTGGCCCTCTTCTCCGTACTCGCATTCCGGCTCTGGTATCTCCAGATCTTGTCCGGAGACGAATACGTGAACGAGGCGACGGTCAACAGGGTGCGGACCGTCATGGTGGAGGCTCCCCGCGGTGTCATCTACGACCGCGATGCCAAGGCGTTGGTCGAAAACCGGGCCGGTCTCAGCATCGGGCTGCTCACGATGGACATGTACGATCCAGAAGACCAAGCGTACGAGTTCCAGACCGAGATCACCAGGCTGGCGATGCTCCTCGAGATGCCGAAGAGCGATCTGCTCGCGGCATACAAGCGGGCTACCAGAGACCCGTGGGTCACCTATGTCGTCAAGGAGGATGTTCCCGAGGAGACGGTGGTCGCCTATTTGAAGGAGCACAGTCTGGAGTTTCCCGGAGTGCAGGTGGAGAAGACTTTCCTCCGGCAGTATCCGAAGAAGGCGTTCGCCCCTCACCTCCTAGGGTATGTGGGCGAGATCTCTGAGAAAGACCTCGATGGAGGGGAGTTCCCCGATCTCAAAGCCCGAGCGCATGTGGGCAAGGACGGCGTGGAGCGCACCTACGACTCATATCTGCGAGGCACCGACGGCTGGAAGACGGTGGAGGTCGACGCTGCCGGCCAGCCGATAGACTTCATCGAGGATGTCGCTGCCATAGCGGGCAATAACCTCATCCTGACCATCGACAGCGATCTGCAGAAAGCCGCGGAGGACGCCGTCGTGGAAGGGATCCAACGAGCACATCAGGATGACTACACCAACGCGGCGGGTGGAGCGGTGGTGGCTCTCGATCCGCACAACGGCGAGATCCTAGCTATGGCGTCGTATCCATACTACGATCCTTCGCTTTGGGTCGGGGGGATAGACCAGAGCGCGTACGACGAGCTCACAAACGAGGAGGCCGGCAGGCCTCTCTTCAACAGGGCGGTCAACGGGCTCTATCCGGCCGGCTCCACCTTCAAGCCTTTCGTTGCCGCGGTGGCTCTGAACGAGCATGTGGTCACCGAGGACGAGATCATCTACTGCAGCGGCGAGTTCGAGCGTGCCGGCCAGACATGGAAAGACTGGACTCTCGACGGTCACGGCAACGTCAACCTGGTGCAGGCCATCATGGAGTCGTGTGACGTGTTCTTCTACACGATAGGCAGCCGGTTCTACGATCTCAGCGGCGCGGTGTTCCAGGAGGGGATCCGCGAATTCGGCTTCGGCAGCAAGACGGGCACGGGTATCGATCTTCCTGGCGAGACGCAGAACAGTCGCGTCCCCGATAAGACGTGGAAGCGCGAGTACTACGATGACGCC
>JAFGIH010000112.1 GCA_016929985.1 Thermoleophilia bacterium
CCTGCTGGTGTTCTGCGCCGACGCCGATCCGGCCGGGCTCTCCAAGCGGCTGGTGGCGCGCATGGACCAGGAGGGAGTCCCCGAGCCCAGCAGGAGCATCGTAGGAGGCATCACGGCGGAGATGTGCCACATCCCCGGCGAAGCGTGGATAGGCTACGCGACCGCCAACACCTACCTACCCGCCTTCCTGGCGCAGATGGTGGCCAAGGACCTGGGCTTCGACGCCTGCCTCATGACCCACTTCCAGCCGGAGGAGTACAGCC
Source organism: Thermoleophilia bacterium (assembly GCA_016929985.1). The sequence goes on from JAFGIH010000112.1 coordinate 264, forward strand.
GCATCCTGGGGCTTCCTGAGAACCTGATCCCCGCGATCCTGTGCCCGCTGGGCTACGCGGACGACACGCCCCTGCCCAAGTGGCGCTACAGCGTGGAGGAGTTGTTGATCGACTAGTGGTCTTCTCGCCCGACCGAGAGTACCCGGAGGCCGACGTCTCGTACGTGGGCCGCAAGTGGCTGGACCTCGCCTACGCGGGCGTCTCGCCCTCCCAGCGGCTGGACATCTACCTGCCCGAATCGGGCGAAGGGCCGTTCCCGGTGGTGCTGTTCATCCACGGGGGCGCTTTCGCCTACGGAGACAAGCGGGACATCCACATCCTGCCGTTTCTGCGCGGGTTGGACTTCGGGTACGCCGTGGTCGGCGTCAACTACCGCATGAGCGGCGAGGCGGTCTTCCCGGCCGGTGTGCAGGACGTCAAGGCGGCGATCCGCTGGCTGCGGGCGCACGCGGGTGAGCACCATCTCGATACGCGGCGGGTAGTCGCCTGCGGCACCTCGTCGGGGGCCAACTTCGCCGCTCTCGTGGGGCTCACGGAGGGCGTGCGGCTTTTCGACGACCCGACTCTTGGCAACGCGGCCGAGCCCGCTGACGTCCAGGCTGTGGTCGACCTGTTCGGACCCACCGACTTTCTTGCCATGGATGAGCAACTCACTGCCGGCGGCCTTGGGCCGGCCGACCACGGGGAGCCGGGATCGCCGGAGTCCTTGTATCTGGGGGCCACGATCGCCGATGCGCCCGACCTTGTGCGGGCGGCCGACCCCATGACCTACATAGACGACCACATGCCGCCTATCCTGATCCAGCACGGCACCAAGGACTGGGTCGTGCCTGTGCAGCAGTCCATCGAGTTCGCGCACGCCATCGAAGAGCGGGTGGGACCCGGCCGCTGCGAGGTCGATCTCTTGGAGGGCGCCGACCACGACGACCCCGCCTTCTTCACCGACGAGAACCTTGCCATGATCTTCGGGTTCCTCGACACGCATCTCAAGTAGGCCGAGCAGCAGCGTCCGCTCGGTCGACGCCCTGACGCCGTGGAGCTTCTGATGGAAGACCTACTTGACATAAAGTAAGGTAAACATTACATTATGTTTGGTATACATTACGAAGATGCTCACGGGAGGGCCACCTGCCCGGCCGAGCACTCCGGCAGCGAAAGGAATGTGACGCATGTTGCCCCAGCAGAAAGAAGCACTGGTCGCGCTCGGTAGCGCCGTCGCGTTCGGCGTGCTCATCGGGGTGCTGATCCCGCTGATTGACTCGTTCCGCGCCGAAGCCGTGTTCATAGCGCTCGTTGCCTTCATCTTGGGGCTTTGGATCGGGCGCGCCGTCGTGGGACTGAGAACGAAGGCTCTCGATGAGCGGGATATGGCCATCCGGTACAAGGCCGGCATGGTGGCGCTGCACGGGTTCGGTGCGGTCGTCATGGTGGGAGCGGTGGTCTTGTTCTTCCTGAACCGCGGGGATCTCCTCGTGCCCGTGGTGCATGTCGCTCTGCTGGCGTTCGTGAGTTGGATCGTGATGTACATGGTTTGGGCGGTGACAGTGCTCATCCTCTACCGAAAGGTGGTGTGACACGGGCGCCGACGACACAAAGCTGACCAACCTCATCCGCAGGCTCCGTTTCGACTGCGATGAGATGACCCAGGAGCAACTCGCTCAACAGGTAGGCGTGACCCGGCAGACCATAATCGCGCTCGAGGCCAGGCGCTACGTTCCCTCTCTCGTTCTCGCCATACGGATCGCCCGCGCCTTCGGCAAGAGCGTGGAGGAGGTCTTCATCCTGGAAGAGGGAGAACGAGAATGACGGCGACCGCCGACACAGTCGCCACCGTTGCACGACTGGTGCCCTTGCGTGATTGGCGGTTCGTGGCCGTTCACGAGTTCGGGGATCCGACAGGCCGGCCAGTGGTGTTCGCGCACGGCGGGGGCCTGGGGGCCACCGGCTTGTTCGCTCAGACTTCCGACCGGGCGGCGCGGGAACACGGGCTTCGCCTCTTGGCGCCGGACCGGCCGGGTCTTGGCGACTCATCGCCACGAGCGGGCCGCAAGGTGCTGGATTGGCCCGGCGACGTGGTCGAGGTGGCGCATCAGTTGGAGCTCGACACCCTCGACGTCGTCTCGCACTCTGGGGGAGCCGCATACGCGCTGGCCCTCGCCTGCGCCGCGCCCGAACGGGTGCTGAGCCTGAGCCTGGTCTCGCCAATGGCGCCGAAACGGCTAATCCTGAGTTGCAGGGAGATTCCGGTGCGAACCAAACTGAACCTCTCGCTCAATGCCGCTATGCCGGGTCGTGTGTTGGGCGCCATGTCGAGGCGCATCGCAGCGGGGATGGAGCGCGATCCCCAGCGGGCGGCGCAGACGTTCCTCCACCGCCTGCTGCTCTCCGAGCAGCGGTCTCTGATGGGGTCGGCCTACGAGAAGGCTCTCCCGCGATGTGTGGACGCTGCGCTCAGACAGGGGACCACCGGCGTCGTGGAAGACCTGCGGCTTATCTTCGGCCACTGGGGGTTCGACCTGCGCAGCGCGACCGCCCCGTTGAGGATATGGCACGGCGGATGCGACTCCACGTCGCCCCCGCAGGTCGCGCGCATGCTGGCCAGGGAGATCCCTCAGGCCGAACTACGCGTATTCCCTGACGAAGGGCATCTCTCCACATGGCTCAGCCGGGCCCCGGATATCCTGGCTGCTGTCGCCGGCCGCGACGATCACTGACTTGGCGATAGCGACCAGTATTCGCGCGGGACTCCGCCGCGAATCGTCCTTGCAGGCATGTCATCTTGAACTGCGCGGCTCTGTCACATGAACACTGGTGGTCGCAAGGAGTGAGTCCTTCGACCGGCGGCTGTGAACACCGTGAGCATCGCCGACATGAAAGTCCTGGTGAAACGGCCCATGGCCCCCCGGGCGCTGCTAAGACACATCTACTCCATACCATGACCGGTATGGGCCCGTCCATGCTGGGTGCCGACCTGGACCTCTGACAGACGTACGACTTCAGCCTCTTTGGCGATCTACCGACGGTCCGAGGCCCGTGCCGTCCGCAGCTCTTGACACCGATTCGCGGTCGGCGTAAAGTGACTGACGGTCGGTCGGTGACCGACCGTCAGTCGGTACGGCGTCTTGTTGAGGGCAGCCGACCGTTGGCGCGGACCAAAGAAGGAGGCCTGTAGTGAGCGCACGCATCGTCAAAGACGCCGACGAGCGCAAGGAGGAACTTCTTCAAACGGCGCTCGAGCTTTTCACCGAGCGGGGGTACGACAACACCCC
>JAFGIH010000113.1 GCA_016929985.1 Thermoleophilia bacterium
AGCTGAGATCGCCCTCCCGGCGGGCCCGCACCGCCAGGTTGCAGACCACCGCCGGCGAGGCTGTGCGGATCAGCAGGCGCATATCCTCCACGTTGAAGCGCGACGCCCGCGCTCGCTCGCTTTTGAGTGGGAATGCCAACTGCTCGGCCATCGCTGCCTCCCGGTGACGCACTGTGGGAATGAGCTTCCCAGCGTACACCATGGGTCGGACAGGAAGGCGACTGGCTGCTATCCTTCGCCTACTCTGAATCGAGATACCTGAGCAATACGACCTTCGTCTCCGGGAGGCCCCAGATGCCCCAGTCCGCACGGTTCTCCGTCGTCAACCCTGAAGGCCGGTTCGTGCAGACGGTGGAGTCTGCGCCCGCGCAATCCGCCCCGGTCTCGCTCGCCAAGAGGCTCGATACCCTGGACGGCAAACTGGTCTATCTCGTCGACACGGGCTTTGGCGGCAGCTACCGGTTCATGCAGCAACTGCAGAAGTGGATGAGCGAGCACATGCCCTCCGTCACCACCGTGCGCAAGCGTAAGCCCGGCAACGTGTTCGCCGACGACACCGACGCGCTCTGGGACGAGATCAAGACCAAGGGAGGCGACGCCGTCATCATCGGCGTCGGCGGCTGACCCGGTTGTGCCGCGGCGGTCGCCGCGAGCGCCAACAAGATCGAGCGGACCTACGGCATCCCCACCGCTCCTCTCTCCACCTATGAATATACGGGCCACGTCGAACGAGAGATGAGATCGCTGGGCGCGACCCTCCCCTTCACGTACACCCCGCACCCGGTGGTAAGCATGCCGGAGGAGACCCTGTACGAGTACCTGGAGAGCCCCGACCCGCTCACGGGCGCGAAGGTCATCGACGAGATCGTCGCCGCGCTCACCAAGGCCTCCAGCGTCACCGACTCCGGCCAGGCCGTCATGCCCTCCGAGGGCGCCGCCGCGCGCGAGGAGATGATCGGCCCCGGCACCGAGGACGACCTCCAGCGCCTGTTCTACGAACGCGGCTGGACCGACGGCCTCCCGGTGATCCTCCCCACCGAAGAACGGGTGGAGAACATGCTCAATGGCACTCCCCGTCCGCGCGACGAGCAGGTGGGCGAGATCTTCAACCACGACACCAAGGAGCTCATCAGGTACACGGTCGCCGACATCGCCGCCGTGGCGGTCATGGCTGGGGCGCATCCAGAGCATCTCCCCGTGGTCCTGGCCACCGCTGCCGCCAAGATCTCGTCGCTCACGCCCTCCACCACGCCCTTTGGGAGCATGCTGTTGGTCAACGGCCCCGTCGGTAGCAAGATCGGCATGAACCCCGGCCTCGCGGTCTTCAGCCCAGGCAACCTGGCCAACGCGGTGATCGGTCGGGCCTGGACGCTCATGTCCATCTGCTGGGGATACGCGCGCCCGAAGGTGACCTTGTGGAGCTCGCAGGGCAACGGATTCCTCTACAACAACATGTGCTTCGCCGAGAACGAGGAGCGCAGCGTGTGGACGCCGTTCCACGTGACCAAGGGCTTCCAGCCTGAGGAGAGCACGGTGAGCATCTTCAAGGGCTGGTTCGTCTCGAACAGCCTGCACGCCGCCTCCAAGCGCACGGTGGGTGAGGAGATCAGTCTGCAGCTGAGCGTCATCCCCGCCCTCAATTCCACCGCGACCATCGTCATGGACCCGGCGGTAGCGCGCCAGCTCAAGGACACCGAGGGCTTCGCCACCAAGCAGGACTTCAGCCGCTGGATATCGGAGAACGCCCTCATCCCGGCCGGCAGGTACTGGGGCACCGACCACATCGACATGCTGGTGGCCCCCATCGCGGACGCCGGTGTGGAGCCGCTCGCCACGTGGCGCAAGGCGGCCGACGACGAGCTCATCCCGCACTACAACAACCCCGACAACATCAACATCGTGGTGGCAGGCGGAGAGACCAGCCCGGTCTGGAAGACCAGCGACTACGCCTGCTGGAACACGTCGTCGGTCGACTACTGGCTGCCGCAGAAGCCGGCAGGCGCCGGGTGTGAGGACGGGGTGTGCGGACTACCCGACCCTGAAGTCGCGTACGACGAGTAGATGCCGGCGGAAAAGCGACGTGGCCGCGGCGCGGCACAAGCCGTCGAGGACCGCGCGGCGCTGTGGCGCCACGGCGCCGCGCTGACATGACGCGCCGCCTCAGCGAGCAGATCCGGACGCCGCGCCTGCTGTTGCGCCGGCCCCGTGCGAACGACGCCGAGGCAGTTTTCACCGGCTGGGCTTCCGACCCGGTCGCTACTCGCCACCTGTCCTGGCCCAGGCACACGTCCGTCGCTGACGCACTGGCTTTCATCCACTGGAGCGATGAAGAATGGAGCCCTTGGCCCGGGGGCCCACTGATAGTCGAATCCCTGGAGACCGGCACGCTGCTCGGTTGCTCAGGCCTCACCTTCGAGACCGACGGCCGCGCGGAGATCGGCTACGTGTTCTCCCAGCAGGCCTGGGGCCAGGGCTATGCCACCGAGACCGTTCTTGCCGTACTGGAGGCCGCGCGACCGCTCGCTCCCCTCGACCTGTTCGCCGGTGTCCACCCCGACAACACGGCGTCCACGCGCGTGCTCGAGAAGTGCGGCTTCACCAGCGAGGGTACGCTCCGCGAACATGCCCGGTTCCCCAACCTGGATCCCGACAGGTTGCTGGACGTCAGCATGTACTCCTACATGGTCGATCTAGTGCGCGGTCTTGACCACCGCTCTCGGTAGCCCGGCCCGCTGGCCTATGCGCATCTCCCTGGCTGCGAGCACCGCCAGCCCCACCACTATCAGACCCATACCGATGCCTTCCGCCAGATTCGGCTGCTCGCCCAGCTGCACCCAGGCTGTGAAGACCCCCACCACCGGCACGGCCAGGCTACCGAAGCCGGCGGTGTTGAGCGGCAGCTTGTCGAGCGCGTACAGCCACAGCACCCAAGCGATGGCGTTGGCGGGCACGGCGCTGAAGAAGAGCGCCGAAACAAACCCGGCGTCCCAATGGGGCAGGCCCTCCGCCGTCAGGAAAGCGGCTACTATCAGCGGGATAGAGCCGAAGATGCCTTGCCACGCGATGAACGACAACGGATCGACGTCGTGATGCGTCCGCACATGCCGCACGATCAGCGACGCAATCGCCCACGAGATACCGGCCCCCACGGCGAGAAAGCTGCTGGCGAGACCCCTCAGGTGCCAGGGCTCGAGTAGAAACACCAGACCGCCGACCGCGAACCCCACCGCGAGCCATTGGAAGTCTTTGATCGGTTCGCGCAGCACCAGCCATGCGATGAGGAGAAGCCAGACCGGCATGGTGTAGGTAAGAAACGAGACCTTGCCCACGCCGCCGAGGTACACGGCGAACATGGAGAGCCCCGCGGAGCCGCTCGTCTGAAAGAGGCCGAACAGCGCCGTCCACCCGATGACCTTGGGCTTCAATGGACGACGCAACACCGCCGCCACCGCGAAGATGGAGAACGCCCCGAACAGATTGCGCAGCACGGAATAGGTGAACGGCTCAGCGTCCTGCAGGCCCACCTTCATAACCACCCAGTTGTAGCCCCAGAGAAGCGCCAGCAGGACCAATGCTCCGAAGGGAAGAGAGACTGACTGTGCAGGCTTGAGCGTCAGTATCGTCTCTCTTTCACTACTCTCGCAATCGCAGGCTCACAGAGCCCATACGTGGTGGACCGGGTGCGTGTTCGGAGGAGGTCACCGCCGCCTGAGCAGGGACTCACATCCCCAGCGTCAGCGCAGGCTGAAGCAGCCTTCGGCTACCGAGAAGGACCCCCTCCATTCAAACAGTAGACGGCAGAACTAGATTAGCACTTCCGAAAAGGAAGACAAGTGCTTAGTTGACGAACCGGCGGGTCGCTTTTCCGATCTTGAGCGAGAACAGATATGCACCGATCAGGATCACCGTCAGCGCGATCATGAAGACTGGAATCGCATCAAGGGAGAGTTGCCGGGCGACGACGCCCGTGAGAGACGGGATAGTGGCTGCCCCCACCCCCATGGCGGCTATCTGGATGCCGATGGTGTTGGGAGTGTGACGATCGCCCACCCGGCGGGAAGTCCCCGAGAGAAAGGCCGCCAGTATCGGCGCGATAGCAAG
>JAFGIH010000002.1 GCA_016929985.1 Thermoleophilia bacterium
GCCCAGGCATGATGGTATTCACGCGGACGTTGTAGGGGGCAGCCTCGAGGGCTGCCGTTTGGGTTATGCCGTCACCTTGCCCCCGAGATCCTCCCGACTCATCTACGCCTCCTTGCGTGGGTGCCGCGCCGCCGGCACTGTCGGTCCGAGAAGGGCCGGCTATGTCTCTGAGCATCCGCCGGAAGATCTCGATCGACGTCTCCGTGCCCATCACCTGTTCGAGTCCGACCAGGCGGGCGACGTCGTTGGCCCATCCCCACATCATCATGCTCCAGGCGACCAAGTTGCTGTCCACGTCCTGACGGATACTCCCGTCGCGCTTGCCACTCTCGACGAGGACTGCATAGTCTTGAACGAACGCGAGTTGCCGCTTGGCCAGTTCGTGTGTCATGTGCTCTTCGCTGCTGCCCGCGATGAATTGGAACCAGGGCCGAGTGAAGGATTCGAATTCGGCGCGGCCTATAGGCGCGTGTCGCCTGCCCATGTCCATCAGGTGCTCGAAAACGTCGCTTCCCGACGACTCGTCCATCCACCGCGGAACCCTCTCGACTACGAGATCAAGAGCCGCCTCGAGCATCGCTTCGCGGTTAGGAAAGAACCTGTAGAGAGCCGACCGCGTGAGTCCAACACCCGAGGCGATACGGGAGATGGTGGCACCGTGAACGCCGTACCGGGCAATCAACTTCAGGGTGGCATTGGCGATCTGCCGTTGCCTCTCTTCTCGTGTTACCCGGATGCTTCCTCGCACTCTGTTGGTTCTCCTGAGGTAGCCGGCAACTCACTCTTTCAGAGTCGACTTAGTCGAATCCTACTTGACGAGAACGATTGTTCACCAAAACTAGCAAAGACTGCGATACGATGTCAATAATCCGCAGTGAACGCATGTGCACTCTACTTTACCGGAGGAAGACCAAAAGATGGCGCGCAAGAAGTGGACGATAGCCCCCCTCGTGCTTGCAACGGCGGTGAGGAACATCTCGCAGGCTCTCCTCATGTCGCCACCCGGCGCGAATATGGACACCGCTGTTCTGGGCTGGCTGATCCGGAGCGATGACGACACGGTACTGGTCGACACCGGCTTCGGGTCCATGGACAAGGAGGATCTGAAAGGTAGCTTCGTGCGGACTCCGGAACACAGCCTGGAAGCGCAACTCAAGAGGTTCGACCTGGCGCCGGAAGAGGTGAAGCTCGTCGTCAATACCCACCTACATATCGATCACTGCGGCGGCAACTGCTTCGTGCCGAACGCCCGCTTCGTCGCTCAGCGAAGCGAACTGGAGTATGCCCTCGATCCCCTCCCTGCGCACCGGCCGGCGTACGATGTCGACCTGTCCAGCATGAACCTGGACCTTCTGGACGGCGATGCCGAGATCACCGACGGCATCAGGGTGATCGTCACGCCGGGGCACTCTCCCGGAAGCCAAGCTGTACTGGTCGACACCGAGGGCGGCCTGTTCGTGCTGGCGGGAGACACCATAGCCCACTACCTGAACATGGAAGTGCCCAAAGGTGACTCCTTCCTGCCCAGCCCGCTCTATGTCGACCTCAGGGAGTTTTACGCGAGCCTAGACCGGCTGAGAGACTTGGGCGGTACCATCCTACCCGGGCACGATTCGCTCGTTCTCAAAAAGACCGTCTATCCGTAACGGCGCGTTTCGTCTCGACCAGGAGCGGGGGAGCCGACACCGCGGCTGTCCTCAGAGCGAGCGGCAAAGCGAAGTCCTGTTTGGTGAGAGAGATCCTGGGGTTCCCGAGACTCAAGTGATATGACAGGGAGACAGCATGACCGACACAAGGCTCTTCAGCGAACAGGAACTCGCGGACATGGGCGCCCGGACCCTGGATCTCCTTACGCAGGCGATCGACGCCGGCGACGCGGACAAGGCGAAGGCGCTGGCGCAACGGATGAAGAACGAGTTCAACTACCTACATGACGGCTACATGTTCTGGGTCGCGGGCCTCCAAACCTACATATACAAGAACTACGGCATCGAGGCCGTCGAAGAAGCGGAGAGGCTGGCCCATACAGCTGAGGCGAAGGTCGTCTTCAAGCCGCCTGAAAAGACGGATCTTCGGTCACAGGTGGAACACACGGCAAGCGTTCTGCGCGGCCATATGCAGCCGATCACCATCGTGGAGACCGATGAGACGATCAGCCTTAGCATGAAGCCGTGCGGGTCCGGGGAGCGCATCATCCAGATGGGTGGCTACAGCCCGGAAGTCGGCCTTGCCACGGTCCAGGAACCGCACGCCATCACATGGGGCATGAAGGATTTTCCCATCTACTGCGTGCACTGCCCGGTGACAGAGGCGCTCGCGGTGGAGAACAACGGGAACTTCACACGGGTAAAGGTGGTGTCGGAGCCGCTGTGTAACGGCGCGTGTGAGTACGTGTTCTACAAGGACCCTGAGGACATACCGGACGAGTTCTATGCGCGGATAGGCAAGAGGAAAGCTGAGCGCCTGTCATAGGAGATAGCTGTAGCTCTCCGGGTGCTTCTGGAGGTATTCCGCAAGGGACTGGGCGGGGCGGCCCGTCAGTCTCGGGACGGCATCGCTGACTCGGGCGAGGTCACCGGCTGCGATCTGCAGGAAGTGCGACACAAAGACCTCTACCTCGTATTCGTCGAGACCGTGCCCGGTGAGCATCCGGCGTTCGGCCTCGAACTTCTCGAGACGGCTGGTTGAACGGGTCCTGCGGGCCTCTTCCGCCGTCTGCGCCTGATAGACGATCCTCCGCCCCACCACGTCGGACAACCGCTCGGCGGTCTCCGCCATCGTCAGTGCTTCCGGGCCGGTGATGTCGTAGATCTGTCCCTCGTGCCCCGAGCCGGTGAGCACACCTACGGCCGCGGCCGCCACATCGTCTCGGGTCACCCAGGCGACACGGCCATCCCCTGCCGGGACCCGTATCACGTCACCTGCCGATACACCCGGCGGCACGTTGTCGGTGTACAGGCTGGACCGCAGGAACGTGAACGGGATTCCCGAAGCGCGGATGTACTGTTCGGTATGAAAGTGGTCGTGGGCAAGCATGAAGACGGCGTCGGGCGCGGCGTTCATCACCGAAAGGTAGACGATGTGCTTCACACCGGCCCGCACAGCCGCGTCCACGGCGGTCAACTGCTCCCGCAGCCGGTCGTAAGGAGGCGGGGTCGTGCCCTTCTTAGCAGCCATGTGAGCCACGCCGAACTTGTCGCGCGCGGACACCAGGAAGAGCCTGTCGACCCCGGCCAGCGCGCGGACCATTGCCGCAGCATCTCCATAAGACGAAGCTTCGACCGCATCTGCGCCGGGCAGAACCGGCGCCCGCGTGGCGTCACGCACGATAAGGCGCTGCTGCAATCCAAGGTCTGCAAGGCCGGCGGCGATGCGGCTCCCGATCTGACCAGTAGCCCCTGTGATCCCCAGCATGTCGCGATTCCCTCCTACTCGGGTAGAAACAAGAACTCGATAGGGACGCCGTCGGGGTCGCGAACGTAGACGAATTCGCCCGGATCGTCGGGGACACTCTCCGCCATCGCCTTGGGACTGCAGAGAAGGTCCATGCCCGCCTCCTCCATATCCTCGGCCATTCCCCCGATATCTTCGCAGTCAAAAGCCACCTGCAGATAGCCGAAATCGCCCCAGCGCGTCGAGAACGGGATCGACCTGCCCCGTGGGTTCTGAGTCTCGAAGAGCTCCAGCATCCCGTCCTCTCTTGTACCCACGGAGAGTAGGCAAGAACGCACGCGGGTGCCGGCCGCTCCCGAGACCTCGTCGAGAAGGCCCGAGAAGGCCTCGTGTGTATCCATGACCACAGCGTCGAACCCCAGGTCATTCCGGTAGAAGGACACGGAGCGCTCCAGGTCGGTCACGGCGATCCCCACCGAGCGGACCCCTCCGAACATGCCTTCCGAAGCTGCGTGCGAGGAGACGATCTCGATCAGGTTCCCCTCGGGGTCCCGGCAGTGGACGAACTCATACTCGCCGAACCCCGGGATGACCGTAGTCTTCGGCTGGGAGCAGAAACCCACTCTGTCTCTCAGCGTCTCGTAGACGGATCGAGCACTTGCGGCGGCCACCGTGATCTTCGCGACGCCTACGTCGCCATAGCGGATGTCTTTGCGGATGGGCCGGGGCACGGGCTCCACCATGTGGATGAGCTCCAATGAGATGCCCCCCGCCTTCTGCCGGAGGAGCGCTCCCGAGAAGACCGCGCAGGGAGACCTGGTGACGTCCCGCATGATCTCTTGCTCAGATTCGCCGAACTCGGCGAGCACCTCCGTGAAGCCCATGAGGTCGTGATAGAAGGCCTTCATGGCCCCCAGGTCGCTCACACCGAGCGCCACATGATGCACGCCTGACGTCTTGGCCGCCGTCGTGGCCATCTACACTCCCAGGTATCTCAGTATGCTCCTGCCGGCGATCCGTCCGGAGCTGAAGGCGAAGGAGGAAGCGAGACCGGAGGATCCCTTGATGGGGTAGCTGTCGCCATACATCCCGCCGACATCGAAGCCGCCGGCGTACAAACCGGGGATGGCGCTGTCGTTCTTGTCGAGGACCTCCATGCGTTCGTTGATCTTGATGCCGCCCATTGTCCCCAGGAAAACGGTGCGGCCCTTGATGGCGAAGTAGCGAGGGCCGAGCAAAGGACGGAGGTACTTGCGGTCTTTGGCGAAGAGCTCATCGTGCCCCTTGGCGCAGGCGGCATTGTATTCGTCCACCGTCGCCCGCAGCACGGCTGGGTCGCACCCCATCTTCCCGGCGAGCTCCTCGAGCGAGTCGGCCGCGACCACCTCGGTGCTCCCGTTGTCTATGGCAGTCTGGATCTCACCATAGATGTTGGTGGGCTTGTAGCCGGGCAGGAACTCGACGCTGAGGTTCTTCCTGATCCCTTCCTCCATTATCCGCCCGATTATTGAGTCGTCCAGCAGGTTCCAGGTGTAGCCTTCCTTGGCGAATCTGGCGTTGGCGTTCCCCACATGCGTGTCCCAGAAATTTATGGTCTCGTCACAGAACCTCTCACCCGAGGGAGTCACCCACAGGTCGAGCTGCGCCGCGGCGATCTCGATCTGGCTGTAGGTGGCGAATTCCGGGCCCGTGGGGGCGACTCGGAATATCTCCAGGACCTCGATGCCTTCTTCAGCCGCGCCGGCCTCCCAGGCCATGCGGATGCCGTCACCGGTCTTCCCCGTGTTGCC
>JAFGIH010000114.1 GCA_016929985.1 Thermoleophilia bacterium
ATGAGACGTTCAACGGGTCGTGTGAATCGCCTCTCGGTTGCCCGGCGCGATCGTCCGGCCGTCTGGCGCCGGCCGGCAGGCCGTCTCGATGGACACCTGCCCGGAGGGGGGCCTTCATCAATCGCTCTCGGGTTCCCTGGTCCGAAGGTGGGAACGCGAGAGGCGGTGGCGCTTCATGTGCTCTCCAGCGGCCTCACAATGATGGGTGGGAGGTTGTGGAGGGCACTGAGAGAGGGGCCGCCCTTTGCGTACGCCGTCAGCGCCACGCCGCTTCCTCTTGTCCTCGGGGGCGCCTTGATCGGGCGCGTCACCGCTCCACCGGGTCAGGAAGAGGCGGCGGTCCAGAAATTCCTGTCCGAGCTGTCGGAGGTCGCCGACGGAGGGCTCGCCGGGAACGAGCTGTCGACAGCCCGTCGTTATCTCGCGGGAGTGCTCGGAATACGGATGCAAAGGTCGGCCACGAGGGCGGCAAGCTACGCGATGGCCGAGGTGTCAGGTCTGGGATACGAGCGCGTTGACAAGCTGCCTAACATCGTCCGGAGCATAACAAACGAGGATGTGATTGCCGTTGCCCGACGGTATCTGACCACGGAGGACGGACCGGCAGTGGTCATCCTCCGCGGCAGATGAATGTGACCCCCTCGGTACGCCCGACCTATCTCCCTCCAGGCCCAGCCGGTGGCTGCTCGCTCGGCGATCCACCGCGCAGCATGCGCTGAACCTCTTCTGGCGCGTACCTGCCCCAAAGGTCGAGCAGGCTATTGAGCTTGCTGGTCATGTTAAACCTCTGGTACAACGACAGGAGCGGAGGGTAGAGCTCCTTCCTGTCGGGTTCCATTGCCAGCGCCTGCTCGTACGCCCAGATTGACTGCTGGAAGTGCTGGGTGGCCTCCTCATCGAGTCCCTGTCGGTCGAGTTTCTCTCCCAACATCAGATGGACCCCACCGTAACGCACCCACGTCTCAATCCGTTCGGGCTGCGCCTGCAGAAGCCTCTCGGCCAGTGGCAGCGCCTTCTCCGGCTGCATCATCTTGACGGCGTATATAGCTATCAGCCCATTCAGAGCGGGGCCGTAGTCGGGAGCGAATTTCAGGGCGAGGTCATACAGGCGTATCGCCTCCTCCGAATCCGGGGGCACCTGCTGCATGGCGTCGTACCCCAGCCGAGAGAAGCCGGCCGCATAGTTCGTAACAAGTCTGGTCGTCGTCGGGGGCTTGTAGATCTCGTCCATCACTCTCCAGCCGTCCTCGACGTCAACCAGGCTGTCGTATCGGTAGTTCTCAAAGACATTCTCGTAGGTCTTCTTGACGTTGATCATGTGGCGACCCTTCTCGGGCATAAGCCTGAAGACCATACCCTCCAGCTCCAGGTTGTCGTAGTAGCCCATGAAGTCGTCAACGGTCACCGCGAAGTATATCGGCCTCTTCCAGTTGTTTTCTCTGACGATGTCGTGAAGCGTTATGTCCCGCAGGCTGATCAGTTTGAGCTCACCGCTATCTGGGTCTCTCGTCCAGTAGGGGGTCATCCGATTGATCTCGTCGTAGGTGAAGCTCATTGGCACACCGCGGTCTTTGAGCTGCTCGATGTACCAGTTGATCTGGATGAGGGACAGGTTGACGATATCGACATCGCGTCTGACACCCTCCACCTGCTGCAGATACCACAGCGGGAAGGTGTCATTGTCGCCGTTGGTTATGATGATGGCGTCCTTGTCGAGGAAGTTGATCATGTTCCAGCCGTAGTAATAGGCGACATAGTTCCTGCTGCGGTCCATGGTGTGGTACTGCATGAAGATCGGCATCAGTGAGAACAAGATCACCGCGCCGATCATGACATTCCGGTAGGCAGAGCCCATCTTCTTCGCCCATTCGACTATGGCGCCGGAACCGATACCCATCCAGATCGCCAGCCCCACGTAGGCCGGGACCCAGAAGTACTCTCTGCTTCTCACCTCGTGGTCCGATATGTTCATGTAGAAGAGAAGGCCGACCGAGGAGATGAAGAAGGCCAGGAGCATCATTGCTGCAGTGCGTCTGTCCCGCCGAACGTGCGCGATGGCGCCCCAGACCGCCATGGCGAAAGGCGGGAGCGACGTGAACCACAACTCCTTGGGGAAGACCGGGAACTGCATCCGGAAATAGCCCCAGAGAATCCGGAACTGATTGCTGAAAGGCGTCCTGCGCGGAAAGAAGCGCATGGGCTCGTACTGCTTTCGCCTCATGACGTCGAAAACCTTACCCCAGGTGTCCGGGTTCGATTCATTGATGGCCGGGTGCAGTCTGGCCCTGATCAGCAGGTAAGCGTGCACGGAGAGGGCGAGGGCCCCGAGGGCCACCGCGGCCAGCACAATCCTCGAAGGTATCTCCGGTCTGTCGATGAGTCCGAAGCGCAGCATCCGGACGAAGATGAACACTGAGCCGGCTGACACTCCCACGCTCAACAGGAACCAGAGGACGCCGGGTCCGCCGTGAGCGGCCATCGTTGTGAACAGGCCCATGAGCTCCGCTATGACCACAGCCAGAATCAGCCAGAACGGCATAACGGCGGGATGCCCACTCGCCGCCTTGGTCTTCTTGCCCTTGACCTTCTTGGGTTCCGTCCACAGGCCGGGAAGCGCATAGAAGCCGGTGACGCCCAGCCACAGCAGCCACAGCCAGAGCGGTCCTCGATACCAGTCCATGCCCTTCGAGAGCAGAACGAAGCCCATCACCAGTGGGAGCCCCAGAAAGATCACCCCCACGTAGTTGGTTTCGAAGAACATAATGAACAGGAGGAAGGCGGGCGCCCAAAGCAAGCAGCCCATGTGGACGCCGACGCCCAGTGCCAGCAGGTAGATGACGAGATACAGATATCGTCTCTCGCGGGGCACCGCGCGGACCTCAGACCATCTCATCACCAGCCAGAGCGTGGCCGTCATGACCAGCATGTTGGTCGCGTACACCTCGGCCTCGAGGGCGTTCTCCCAGAAGCTGAACGAGAATGCGGTGAAGATGCAGGCCGTAATACCTGCTATGTAGGTGGGAAGTCCATCACCAAACGCCTCAACCCTGCCCTCCCAGCGTCGCGCCATCTTGGACATGGCGAGATACAGGAAGACCACGGCCAGAGAGCCTGCCAGGACCGACTCGAAGTTGACCGCCTGCGCCTCGTTCGGGAACGGAAGAAGGGCGAAGAGCCTCGTGATGAGTGTGTAGATAGGTGATCCCGGGGGGTGGCCTACGCCGAGCGTGTAGCCGACCGCGATGAACTCCCCGTTGTCCCAGAACGCGACGACCGGAGCCGTGGTGAGCATGTATACGATGAAGGCAAAACCGCCGACCGCCCATGCCAGGATGCGATTCGTTCTCTCGTGATCGTACATCGGCTCTCCTCTAGCTTCCCGCCGATTCGGCGGAGTCCGGCTTGAGAAGCTGCACCAGTCTCTCGCGCAGCGCGGTAGGGGACAGGCCTCGCGACAGCTGGCCGGCGATCGCCAGCGATATCTG
>JAFGIH010000115.1 GCA_016929985.1 Thermoleophilia bacterium
ACGGCTGCTGCGCCGCCACGGCCTCACTGAGGTGGTGATCAACCTGCATCACCTGCCGGACGCCATCACCAGCTACTTCGGCGACGGCAGCCTGTTGGGCATGGACATCACCTACTCCTTCGAGCCCGAACTCCTCGGGACCGCGGGCGGGGTGAAGAACAACGCGGAGTTCCTCGGCGGCGGCACCTTCCTGGTGATGAGTGGCGACGCCCTCACCGACGTCGACCTCACCGGGTTGATCGCGGCGCACCGCCGGAACGGCTCCATCGCTACCATCGCGGTGACCGAGGTCGCCGATCCGAGTCTCTACGGAGTGGTGGTGACGGACGACGACGGCAAGGTGGTGGGTTTCCAGGAGAAGCCCACGCGCGATGAGGCGCGGTCGCGGCTCTGCAACTGCGGCATGTATGTCTTCGAGCCCGAGATCCTGTCGCGCATCCTGCCCGCCCAGTTCGACGACTTCGGCAAGAGGGTCTTCCCCGACCTGCTGCGCGACCATGTGCCCTTCTATGCCCACACCATCACCAGCTACTGGAGCGATGTCGGGAATCTGAACGAGTACGTGCGTGGCAATGGCGACGCTCTCGCCGGGCGTGTGGACGTGGAGATCCCCGGCACCGAGATCCGCCCGGGAGTGTGGGTCGACGACGCGGTGAGTATCGCCCCCTCGGCCCGCATCGAACCGCCGGTGGTGCTGGGACGCGAGGTCGAAGTAGGCGAGGATGCGATCATCGAAGGCCCTTCGGTCATCGGCGACCGGTGCGTGGTGGGCGCGGGGGCGCATATTGCACGCGCCTTGGTGCTCGAACGCTCGCACGTGCTTCCCGGCTCGGTCATGGTCGACGGGGTGCTCGGACAGCGACCGGATGTGACAGACCGCGGCAGCAGCGCTTCCGGGTAACACCCGTGCAGCCTGTCTCCCATGTTGATGACGGTGTCACTGGGCTTGTGGGGGTGGTGCGCCGGCTGCGAGAAGCGGTCGTGGACCCCGTGCTCTCAGTTGTCTTCCCCCCTCGCTGCGTGGGATGCGGGGACTTCGAGTCGTATCTGTGCCCGTCATGTCGGCTATCGCTTGAAGCGATAGGGGGCGACGCTTGTCCCCGGTGCGGTGAGCCCGGGCCCGTGACATTGGTGGCCGGGCGCTGCGCGCAATGCCTGGCGCAAGAACTGTCCTACTCCAGCGCTCGTGGCGCCTTCAGTCATCAGGGAGCTGCCCGCCGTCTGGTGGCGGAGTTCAAGTTCGGCGGCCAGCCGGTCCTGGGCCGCTTGATGGCGGATCTGGCTCGTCCTGCTTTCACGAAGTATCTCGCCTCTGTCTCGCCGGATGCACGCGCAGTCGTCACCTGGGTTCCAAGCCATCGGGCCGTGCAACGCGAGCGCGGCTACAACCAGGCTGAACTGTTGGCCCGCGCGCTTGCGTCGGGCCCGGCCCGACTGTCCTGCACTCCCCTCGTTCGCAAGACTCGAGCCACCAAGCACCAGAAGGGTCTAGGCAGGGCCGGACGCCAGAACAATCTCCGCGGCGTGTTCGAGTGCATCCACGAGGCGACGGCACGGATACCGGCAGAGACCCGAGCGGTGATCCTTGTCGACGATGTCTATACCACCGGAGCCACGGCCAAGGAGGTGTCTTCCATCCTTCGTACGGGTATCGGATTACCAGTGCACGTGTTCACCTTCTCTCGGGCGGTCGCGAGCGTGACCGAGAGGCATGACTGAGGGAGGTATATGGTATCTTTCACGGCTCCGCACAACACAAAGAAGCACCCGACACGTGGGGCTTCATCGTAGAGTCGCAGACGAGTCAAGGAGCAGCACCGGCGTGAATCTCACCGTCAAAGGCAGGAATCTGACTCTCACGGATACGATCAACGCGTATGCCGAAGAGAAGATGGGCAAGTTGGGCAAGTACCTCGCAAATGGCGCCCGCTGCGAAGTGGAGCTATGGACCGAGAAGAACCCCAGCATCGCCGACAATCAGGTGGTCGAGGCCACGATCTTCACCAAGGGACCGGTGATCAGGGCGCGTGAAGCGTCTCCGGATATCTATGCATCGATCGATCTGGTCTTCGCCAAACTCGAACGCCAGGTGAAGAAGTACCGCGGCAAGCTCGCTTCTCGAGGCCAAGGCGCGCAGAAGGAAACCCTCGTCTCTGAGGGTTTCGTGCTCCCCGAGGAGGCCGAAGAAGCCGAGGCTGAGACTGCGACGCCGCGCATCGTCAAGACGAAGCAGTTCATGGTCAAACCCATGTCGCCCGAGGAGGCTGCGCTGCAGTTGGAGTTGGTCGGACACGATTTCTACGTCTTCACCAACTCCGAGACCAACGAGACTGCTGTGGTCTACAAGCGTCGTGACGGCAACTACGGGCTCATAGAGACTCAGGCCTAGCACAGCCGGTATCAGCCTGGTCGGACGCTGGTCTGGAGCTGATCCGGAACATGTTCGGCGCCGGTACATCCGGCTGAACAACAAACTCGATCAACGAGGCGCGGTCGATGATCAAGGTCGTTGACAAGGTCCTTCGCATGGGCGAAGGCAAGAAGCTGAAGAAGCTCGAGGCCATCGTCGCAAGCGTGGCGGCGTGGGATAGCGAGATCTCCCGGCTCTCCGACGAGGCCCTGCGGGCGAAGACCCCCGAGTTCATGAGGCGCTTCGACGGGGGTGAGACGCTCGACGATCTTCTGCCCGAAGCGTTCGCAGTGGCGCGCGAGGCGGCTCGCCGCGCCACGGGCATGCGTCCTTTCGACGTGCAGGTCATGGGCGCCGTCGTGCTGCATCAGGGGTCCATCGCCGAGATGAAGACGGGTGAAGGCAAGACCCTGGTGGCGACCATGCCGGTGTATCTCAACGCGCTGGCCGGACGGGGCGTGCACTTGGTCACCGTCAACGACTACCTGGCCGGGCGCGACGCCGCCTGGATGGGGCCTGTGTACGAGTTCTTGGGCCTCACCGTCGCGGCCCTGCAGAACGGCATGGAGACCGAGGCCCGCCGCGAGGCCTATAAGGCCGACATCACTTACGGCACCAACACCGAGTTCGGCTTCGACTACCTGCGCGACAACATGGTGCTGCGC
>JAFGIH010000116.1 GCA_016929985.1 Thermoleophilia bacterium
CGAGGGGCCATCTTTCTGCTTGCGCTGCTCGTTCTCGTCGTCATCTTCATACTGGGAGCATCCCTGATCGAGCGCGCGCAGACGTCTGTCAGTAACGCCGCGGCCGATAACCGCGCTGCCGCCTCTTTTCATTTTGCGGAGGCCGGGGTCCAGCGCGCGGTCTGGTCGCTCAGTCAGCCCAACGCGTGGTTCACCTATGCGGGCGAATCCGCGCTTTCTCTGCCGGGGGGATTTGTGGACATCGGCGTCACCCCCGCTCCCTCGGCCCGATTGCTCGATACACAGGTCCTCACCATCCTCGCGACGGGATGGGTGCCCGGTCCCCACGGGACGAGGCGCTATCCGTGCACCATCCGTGTACTCACCCACTGGGAACCAGATCTGTTCAGTTTCGCCGTCTTCGGTGGCGAATCGGTCGTCGTGCAGAATGGCCAGATTCGCAGTCTCAATCCGGGGAACCCCGCGGACATCGGCACCAATGGGAATGTCGCGAAGTGCGTGCAAGTGTCGCCCGAAGGTCTGGTCGAGGGGAACGTTATCGTCGGGTTTGACGCGGCGAACCCCATCTCGTGCGTGGACAATAAGGGCATACTGGGCGGTGTCGTCGACAAACTGGATCAGTACAAACAGCTTCAGTCAGTGCCCGGCCTTCCCGACGGCGCGGTCGCGCTCGGTGAGGTCGCTCTTTCCGGAGAGGAGGAACTCGTGCTCGAGGCCGGCACCTATCACGTGACCTCGCTCGCCGTCTCTGGCTCGGCCAAGGTCACGTGCAACGGCAAGGTGGACCTCTACGTCGGGGCGGAGTCCGGCGTGAGCGAACTGGTGGACATATCGATCGGGGGCAATGGCATTGTCAACACTTCCGCCATCCCCTCGAATCTGACGGTCTATTGCTTCGACAACGTCGCTACCGTAGACATCTGCGGCAACGGAGCCCTCTACGGTGCCCTCTACGCGCCCAACTCCGTCGTTACGCTCAATGCGGGCGACCTGTACGGCGCCCTCGTCGGTCGTCAGGTCGTAATGAACGGCAACGATTCCACTATCTACTATGACGAGAGCCTCAGTGATGAGACCAAGCCATGTGCCGCGGTCCGGTCCTGGGAGACGCTCTGAGCGACAGGCGTTTCGCGCCGACCGATAACGCGGCTTCGAGCCACCACCGCGGTGGCTCGAAGTCATTCCTCCCGCGTGAACCGCCGGTCTACAGGTTAGGTCGCGCGATAGTCACCACCCGCCCGCCGTCGCGGAGCGATTCGTGGCCGGCGACGCCGGTCGCCACCGCCATGCGCGCCGAGAGCGGGTCATTTCTCATCGGGCGCTGCTCTTGAATGGCCGCGAGGAAGTCCCGGCACAGCCGCACATCGCCGCCGCCATGGGAACCCTCCGGGGGATGGATCTGGTATTCGCGGTCCGCGAGTCCGTGGGCCTTCCGCATCCGCACCCAAACCTTGGTGTAATCCTCGCTGTTCCACACCTTGCCCTTGGTGCCGATCACGATATGATCGCGATGGTAGTCGGGCGCGAAGTGGCATTCCTGATAGGCCGCCTTGATCCCATCTTCGAGCTCCATGATCAAGACGTGGTTGTCCTCTACGTCGATCTCCTGGCGGAACGCGCAAAGCTGGAAGTAGCGATGCCTCTCGTTCAACTGGGCCTCCGGGCAGGTGTCCTTCTCCTCGCAGTCCGGACAATGCAGATCGTTCGGCTTGTCGCCGCCGTACACGTCGAGGCTCCCGAAGGCAGAGACGGCCGTCGTAAACTTGCCGACGAGGTAGTGCATGATATCGAGATCGTGAGTTCCCTTTTGAAGGAGCAGACCGGTCGTGTTCGCGCGCACTGCATGCCAATCGTGGAAGTAGTAGTGCCCGCCCCGGCCCACGAAGTGGTTGCACCAGTAAGCCTTCGGCTCGCCGATGTCCCCGGAGTCGATGATGTCCTTCATCACCTCGAACATCGGCATGTACCGCATGCTCAGGCCCAAACCGAAGACCGTCCCCGCCTTCTTCCAGGCCTGCAGCAGCCGATCGCACCCCTCGACCGTGATCGCCATCGGCTTTTCGAGCAGCAGGTGCTTGCCTTCCTCCAGCGCGGCCAGCCCGTGCTCCTCGTGGTAGTTGTCAGGGCTCGCGATGACGACCGCGTCGACGTCCTCGCGGTTCACCAACTCGCGGTGATCCTGGGTCGTGAAGACGTCCGACCCCACCACCTCGCGGAATCTCGCGAGGTTCTCCTCCCGCACGTCCATCCCCGCCACCACCCGCGCCCCGTCGACGTTCTTATGAAACTCCTCGGCGAAATAGCCGCCGCGATTCGCGACGCCAATCAGGCCAATCCGAAGCTCGTCCAACGTAGTCCTCCTCCAGTACACTCATCACGGATGCTCAGAGGCATACCTCTCCCGGGTAGGCCTGTTGCCTCATTCGCCGGAGACTGTTGATTCTCATTCCGACCCTACGGAGGCGTGCTCGGGCTGGCACCTTCCAGCCACGCCACCCCTCGCACCGGCGAGCTGGGAGGAAAAACGGTGAGGTGTTGCTGAGGCTGAGGCTGCTGGCGTAGTCGCCTAGCCCTCGCCCTTGACGGGCCGACTGACAAGCCTATCCGCGGCAGGGCCCAGCTTCGCGCTGAACGCGGCTGCGAGATCCGGCGTGTCTTCCACCCTCATATTGGTGTCATGGGCCGGGTCGTCGTCATTGCTCCAGCGCTCGTTCCACCAGGAGAACCCGATCACTCTGGGCCAGCGGCCTCCAAGGATGTCATCTAGAGCCGCGCCCCCCCAGACCTCCGGCGCGACGGCGGGGCTTCCGGCCGTGCAACCGAACTCGGCGACGATGATAGGCTTGTCGGGGGCCAGCCGCTGCAGCCGATGATAGCAGGGGTCCATCTGCTCGCGGAAGGTCTCGAACTCATCGTCGGTGGGCTCCTGTGGACCATAGGCGCTCATCGCCAGCCAGTCCACGTACTCGTGGCCGGGGTAGTAGTGCTCGAGGCGGTTCCACCTCTGCTGCGGCCAGTCGCTCGCGTTGACGTGGAACACCCAGGTGATGTTGGCCGCGCCCTGCCCGCGGATCGTGTCCACGATGTGCCGATAGGCGGCGGCGAAGCGCTCCGGGCCATCGGGCTTCGCGGGATCGCCGAAGCCGTCGGTGCGACCCGCGCCGTGGTGCTTCCCATTCCACGGGAACCACTCTCCATTCATCTCCGTGCCGAACTCCACCAGGAGCGGAGCGCCGAAGTCCCGCGCGGATTTGCCCCAGGCGCGGAGGTCCTCGTCGAGCTTCCCCGCCAGCAGGGCTTCGAGGCTGAAGCGGTTTGGCGTGTTCTCCTTCTTCTCCCGCAACATCAGCCTCACGTAGGGAACCGCGCCCAGCTCGCGTATCCACGTGCAGGTGGCGAGTGGGAAGGCAGTGCCCTGGTACCAGTTGTGGGAGAAGTAGACCCAGGCGACGCGCTGGCCGACGGCCTCTTCGTAGGAGACGACCTGCTCGCGGGTGATGTCGTCCTCCATCCCCGAAGACCCACCGGGGAAGACGCCGTGGTACAGCTTCCCCGCGGGCGGCGGGCCGAGCTTCGGCAGCGCGCCCTCGTCCGCCGCGCAAGCGCAGCAGGAAAGTGCCAGCAAGACCACGATCAGAGCGATGGTTCGCATGGCCGCAGGCACCCTAGCGAATCCCGCGGGCGTACTGGGCTACGAGCGGTCCCTCTGTGAGCACCTCGAAGAAGGATTCAAACGTGGGACGCGTGGCCTTGTACAGCATGCCGATGGGGATTTCGTCTCCCCAGGTGAAGGCGAGGTCGAGGGCCGCGCGCTTGTCGGTCGGGTCGTGGTCTTTCCCGATCTTCTTCACCCGGTCCCGATACCAGCGGAACGTGTTGACGCGGTTGTAGGTCGGGCAGGGCTGCAGGATATCGAGCAGCGCGAAGCCGCCCTTGTGTTTGAGCGCGGCGACCATCATCTCTTGCAGATGCTGTGGATCGCCGGCGAAGGACCGCGCCACGAAGGAGCATTCCTCGACAATGGCAAGGGCGAGAGGGTTGAACGGGAGGCTGTGGACGCCGTCCACCTGGAGCTTCGTCTTGAAGCCCAGGTCCGAGGTGGGCGAGGCTTGGCCCTTGGTTAGCCCGTAGACCTGATTGTTGTGGACGAAGGCCTTCACGCCGATGTTCCGGCGGATGTTGTGTACAAGGTGGTTGCCGCCCTCGCCGTACATGTCTCCGTCGCCACTCGTGATGACGACCTCGAGTTCGTGGTTGGCGAGCTTGATGCCCGTGGCCGCGGGCGCGGCGCGGCCGTGGAGGCCGTTGAACACGTTGGCCTTCGTGTAGTGAGGGAGCTTGGCCGCCTGCCCGATGCCGGATACGAGCACGAGCTGCGTGGGGTCGAGGCCGGCCTCCGCCACGGCCTTCTCCAGCGTCTTCAGCAGGGCGAAGTTCCCGCAGCCCGGGCACCAGGCGATGTCAGTGTCGAAGAATGGTTTCTCGTTCACGATACTGCCCTCCTAGCGATCTCCTCACCCGTAAATGGCATACCGTCATAGCGTGACATCAGCTCGCACTCGGCGATCGCGCCCACCTCCCGGAGCAGCGCGGCGAGCTGGCCGGTCTGATTCCCCTCGACCGAGGTCACCCGCTGTCGCTCGCCGATCCTCTCCCGGATGGCCGCCACCTTGAGCGGCCAGAGCTGGGCGAAATGCAGCATGGCCGTCGAGCCGCCGTCTGCGTTAAGGCGGTCCACCGCCTCCCGACACGGTCCATAAGTCGAACCCCAACAGAGCAGGAGGTGCTTCGCGTCGGCCGGCCCGTAATACTCCGGCTCCAGCGAATCGGCCCTGAGCCCGTCCAGCTTCCGCATGCGCTTGTCCTGCATCTTCACTCGTGTGGGCAGATGGTCGGTGATATGTCCGTCCTCGTCGTGCTCGTCCGAGTCCACCACAACGAAGGCATCACCGCCCGGCAGGGCGCGCGGTGACACACCGGTGTCAGTAACGGCGTAGCGGAGATAGTCCTCGCCTGGGTGCTCCAGCACACAGCGATCCGCGGGCCGATAGCTCGCCTCGAGGCCGGCGCAATTCTTCCGCACATCCGCCAGGAACTGGTCGCTCATGAGGATCACCGGGGTCTGGTACTTATGCCCGATGGCAACCGCGTGGCGGGCGAGATCGTAGCACTGCTGCGGCGTGCCCGGGGCGAGCAACACGCGCGGGAACTCGCCATGTCCCGCCTTGAGTGCGAACTGGAGGTCCTGCTGCGCGGTTCGCGTCGGCAGACCCGTGGCGGGGCCGGGGCGCTGCCCCAGGAAGATCACGATGGGCAGTTCGAGCATGCCGGCGAGGGAGAGTCCCTCGACCATGAGCGCGAAACCGCCCCCGCTCGTGGTCGTCATGGCGGGTACCCCCGCATAGGTGGCGCCGCAGATCATGTTCACGGCGGCGATCTCGTCTTCCGCCTGTTCGACCACGAGGCCATACTTGTCGGCGGCGTGGGCGAGAAAAGTCAGCACACCCGTGGAGGGAGTCATCGGGTAGCCGGTGGCGAACTTGATGCCGGCCGTGGCCGCGCCGAGCCCCACCCCTTCATTCCCGCTGCAGATCCCCGTCGGCGCGCCGCTCGGAGCTGGACCTGTGAGTCTGCCCGCGTGTTCCGCGACGAGCTCCGCCCCCTTCCGCGCGCAGGCGATGTTCTGCTGGACGATCTCCTCGCCCTTGGAGGAGAAACGATCTCTCAGGCTCTGCTCCAGCCCTGTCAGGTCGTAGCCCAACAACGCCAGCGCCGCTCCCGCGGCGACGGTGTTGGCCATGACGGCCGTCCCGCCGGCCTCTTTGGCGGCCCGCTCGAATTCGATGGCGATCACTCCTTCGCCGTCACTCCCATTGTAGACGACCAGCCCGTGCTCGGAGAGCTCTCCTTGGAGCCAATCCCTGGTCTCCTCGTTGAGGGCCACCAAGACGTCGGCCCGCTCCCGGCCGGAGAACAGCTCCTCGTCGGCGAGGCGGACGTCATACCAGTTGACACCACCGCGGATGCGAGATAGATAGGTCTGCGTGGAGAAACAGTGTATACCTTGCCGGGCAAACGTTTCCACGAGGAGGTCGCCCGTGGTCTCCACTCCCTGTCCAGCCGCCCCGGCCAGTCGAATCATCACATCCATGAAGTCGCTCCCATCGTCCCGTGAAGGAAAAGCTCGCGGCCCGTCATGTCCATGTCAGTCTGCGCGGTTCTCTTTGCTCATCTGCTTCCCTTGGGCGAAGAACCAGGCCTTGTCTTGATCGCCACGCAACGCGTGTCAAGTGGGCCCGACGAAAGGGGCCGCTCCGCGGCCTCCCGAATACGGAGGCTATGCTCGTGTTGGGCATTGAAACAAGCTGTGACGAGACTTCGGCCGCGGTCGTACGCGGTCC
>JAFGIH010000012.1 GCA_016929985.1 Thermoleophilia bacterium
ACTCTGCCCTTGTCGGTCGCGAGGTCGATGCGCTGGATATCTCCATCCTCGAAGCCGGCCACATAGAGCACCTTGGCGTCGGCGGTGACATAGAGCCCGCGGGGGGTCGTCACGGTGGGGATGATCCGCGCCACCTTACCGGTCTTCAGGTCGATCTCCGAGACGTCGTTGCTGACCCAATTGGAGGCCCACAGAGTCATTTCGTCGGGCGACAGAAGCATCACCTTGGTCCAGGTGCCGCCGGTCTCGAACCGGCGTTTGACGGTGCGGGTCGCTCGGTCTATCTCGTAGACGGAGGCGGTCTCCATCTGGCTTGCGTACACTGTCTTGCCGTCCTTGGTGAAGATGACCTCGACGGCGCCGTTCGTGCCCATCTGCACCGCGCCCAGCTTCTCGCCCGTGGTGGGGTCGTAGACGCCCAGGCCGCTTCCCCCCAGAAACGACACCCATAGCTCCGTGCCGTCGGGCGAGAAGGCCACCTGCTTGGGGTTGAGGCCGCACTTGAAGCGCACCACGGTCTCGTAGAGCTGCCCTTCAGGGTCGAGCCACACCTTGAGCTCTGTGGGGCCCTCCAGGGCCACCTGGCGGACGGCGGGGTTGAAGCCGGCGGCGTTGAACTCGATGGAGATCTGCCCGCCGGGGACCTCTTGGGAGAACGGCGTCTTGCCGGTGAGCGAGGTGCCGTCCTGCAGCGTTACTACGAGGTCGACCGACTCCGGGGTGGCCGTGATGTTGAGGGGCTGGGGGGCCAGGTTGGGCGAGATGGTGCTGGTGGTGCCCGACGTGGTGCTGACGGACACGGTGGTGCCGGCCGGGCCCGGGGTGGACGTCTCGGTCGTGGCCAAGGTCTGCCCTGTGGTGACGGCCGGAGTCTCCCGCCCCGCATCGTCTCTCGCCAGCAGGCGGTAGGCTCCATAGCCGGCCGCGGCGACCACCACGACCGTGATGAGCATGCCCACGATGACGCGGTGGCGCCTGCGGTTGCGCCGGTAGCCGCGTTCCCTGCGCGACTCCTGGAGACTGAAGGGATCTTCCGGTGGGGAGGGTTGATTTTCCATGTCCGAATGATATCCGATGGACTCGAATAGTGGATTCCGCAACGCACCTCGAAGTGCTACGCTTGCCGTGCTCGCGGCGGTTCACGCCACGGGGGGAATCTGCATAAGACCGGCCGTGAAGGGGGCACCACGTGGCTACAGACGACAAGCGCACGGTGAAACTCGACGTCGGCGAACACGGGCTGAGACAGCACAACCTTCGTGTCTCAACCGTGGTTTTCATGATCTTCTCCCTCGTGGCCGCGGGCGCCTACGGCATCGAGGAGATGATCCCCGCGTCGGGTGCGGGGCTGACGCTGGTCATGCTCATGGCGCTTCCCTTCCTATGGGGATTGCCGTTCGGTCTGGTGGCCTCAGAGCTCGGCTCCGC
Source organism: Thermoleophilia bacterium (assembly GCA_016929985.1). The sequence continues at coordinate 1,429 of JAFGIH010000012.1, forward strand.
CAGGCCTCAGGAGGGCGGCTACTACAAGTGGGTGCAGGAAGCGCTGGGTGAATTCTGGGGCTTCCAGGCCGGCTGGTGGAGGACCATCTCCGTCTATATCGACAACACCCTCTACGTGATCCTCGCAGGCGGCTATCTCGCGTCTCAGTGGGACTTGAACGGCTACGAGCAGTTCGCGGTCAAAGCGGCCATGATCCTCATCTTCACGTACATCAACATCCGAGGCATCAAGGACGTCGGCATCATCACCACCATCCTGTCGGTGCTCGTCATCGCTGCGTTCGCCATCGTCGCCATCGCCGGCTTCATGAACTGGAGCGGGAACCCGTTCGAACCCTTCACCTCGCACGGTGAGATCATGGGTGTCGCGGGTATCGGCTTTGCCGAGTGGATCATGTTCATCGGCGCGGGCTTGGCCATCGGCATGTGGATGTACTCCGGCTACGAGTCCATGTCCACCATGGCCGGAGAGATCAAGAACCCGCAGGTCATCCCCAAGGCCACTCTTATCACTATCCCCCTGATCATGGCCGTATACATACTGCCGACGATGGCGGGTCTTGGCTCCATAGGCTCGTGGGACAGCTGGGGTACGACTGCCGACACCGTTGGGTACGCCGATGTGGTCACTACTTTCTGGGGGGCCGGATTCGGCATCTTCTTCATAATCATCGCCGTCTTGGCTCAATGTTCGATCTACAACACGTACATCGCATCAGGATCACGGGGGTTCTTCGCGCTGGCCGATGACCATCTGGCGCCGCCGATCTTGGTGAAGGTCGACAAGAAGCACGGTGTGCCCTACGTCGCGGTCCTCTCTGTCGCGATCGTCAACCTGATCCTGTGCAACTTCGCTTTCACCACGGTCGTCATTGTGGACGTGTTCCTGCTGATCTCGTCGTACATCATGGTCTACATCTCGGCGATGATCCTCAGGAAGAGACTTCCCGACGAAGCGTACAAGTTCAAGATCCGGGGAGGGTATCCCTTCCTCGTGCTGCTCTGCGTGATCCCCATCCTCATAGGAGTGGCGTCGTTCTTCATCAACGGCACCGACTATTTCATCGGCGGCCTGATCGGCATCCTCACCGGGCCTGTCGTGTACGTCTTCTGGAAGAGAAGGTACGGCGGTCTTGCCAAGAAGGACCCGGTGCACTACCCGCTCAATCCGCGCACGCGCCTGGGGATCGGCGACCTCAAGAAGATGGCCTGGGTCTTCTTCGGATTCGCGGTGGCGGGCTTCTTGGCCATCCCGTGGCTCAGGTGGTTCGAGGGTGAGTGGGCGGAGGAGTACTACGCCGAGACCTACGGCGAGTCGTATCTCTCCGGGTGGCTGGGGAACTTCGACACGATGCTGACCACCATCCTTGTCATTGCGGCCGTCTTCTTGGCGATCGCCGTCGCCTGCGGCATCGCCGCCTTCAAGCTGGAGCCGAGGAAAGGTGCGGTACCGCCGGCGCCGGACCAGAGCTAGAGTCGATCATTTCCAACATACAGCGTCGGGAGGGCCCAGATGAAAGTCCTGCTGGTGGGTGTCGGGGGCGTCGGTGAAGCCATCGCCGTCCTCTGCAAGAACAGACCATGGGTGGAGAAGCTGGTGCTGGCCGACTATAACGTCGACCGCGCCCGGGAGGTCTGGGAGAGACTGGGGTCGCCGGCACACATGCCGGTGGAGTCGGTCGACGCCGGCGACAAGGAGCAGGTGGCGGCCCTGGCCCGCAAGCACGGAGTGGACCTGATCCACAACGCCGTCGATCCGGTGTTCAACGAAGCCATCTTCGACGCTGCATTCGAAGTGGGCTGCAACTACATGGACATGGCCATGACCCTGTCCACCGCCCACGCCACCGATCCTTACAACACCTGCGGCGTCAAGCTGGGTGACTACCAGTTCGAGCGCGCCGAAGCGTGGGAGAAGAAGGGCCTGCTCGCTCTCGTGGGCATGGGGGTGGAACCCGGCATGGCTGACGTGTTTGCCAAGTACGCGGAGAAGAACCTCTTCGACGAGATCGAAGAGATCGGGGTGCGCGACGGCGCCGACCTGGAGGTCCGCGGCTACGAGTTCGCGCCCAACTTCTCCATCTGGACCACCATCGAGGAGTGTCTCAATCCTCCCGTGGTTTGGGAGGAGGGCAAGGGCTGGTGCACCACCCAGCCGTTCTCGGAACCCGAGGTCTTCGAGTTTCCTGAGGGGATAGGGCCGGTGGAGTGCGTCAACGTGGAGCACGAAGAAGTGCTACTGGTGCCACGCTGGGTGAAGTGCAAGCGGGTCACATTCAAGTACGGCCTGGGCGACGAGTTCATCGGCGTGCTCAAGACCATCAAGATGCTGGGCCTCGACAATCGCTTCCCCATCGATGTCAAGGGCGTCAAGGTGGCGCCGCGCGACGTGGTCGCCGCCTGCCTGCCCGACCCTGCCCATCTGGGCGACCAGATGTTCGGCAAGACCTGCGCCGGGACCTGGGTCAAGGGCGTCAAGGACGGCGAGCCGCGGCAGGTGTACCTCTACCAAGTGGCCGATAACGAGACCTGCATGAAGAATTACGGCGTGCAGGCCGTAGTCTGGCAGACGGCCGTCAACCCGGTCATCGCGTGGGAGTTGCTACAGACCGGGGTCTGGAAGGGCGTGGGAGTGCTGGGGCCGGAGGCCTTCGACCCCGACCCGTTCGTGGCGCTGATGCCGGCCTACGACTTCCCCTTCGGCTTCAAGGAGATGAAAGTCTGAGTTGCGCTGGTTCAGGCGTCGAGAGCAGGGTCTGTTCCGGACTCACCAACCGCCGTTCAAGGTGCCTGAGTGGTCGGTGGGGCAGGTGGTCCAGCATGAGGGTCGGCTGTACCAGGTGACTCGGTGGGTGGAGCTCCAGCGCGTTCTGCTGGACCGCGGCGGGTCGGTGGGACACTGGGAGGTCTGGGGCCGGCGGTTGACCGACCGCGAGATACGCAAAGAGATGGCCGAGGCCGCGGAGCGCATCCTCACCGGCGAAGATCAGGGCTCCGACAGATAGCCCAGCGCCTCGCCCTCATCGGCGTTCATCGCGATCCGCAAGATGCGGCCGCCGGATGCCTCCGGGATGTCGACGACCTTGAGGACCTCCTGCAAGAAGCCATACTCCGGCAGCAACGCGGCCAGCTGGTTGGGGGCCGATAACAGGAACGATTCGTTCAGCGCGCCGCCCACGTCGTCCGGGTAGA
>JAFGIH010000013.1 GCA_016929985.1 Thermoleophilia bacterium
CCGGGCTCAACGGCTTCGTGGGCGAGTTCCTCATCCTGGTGGGCGTATTCCAGTATGCGAAGGTCTTCGCCGTGATCGCTTCGATCGGCATCATCCTGGGCGCCGCCTACCTCCTGTGGATGTACCAGCGGACCATGTTCCAGCAGGAGAACACGAAGTGGAGCTGCCTCAAGGACCTCAGTGCCCGGGAGATCATCGCGCTGGTGCCGCTGGTGGGGCTGGCCCTGTGGATCGGCCTCTATCCGCACACCTTCCTCAACCTGCTGCACGCTCCGGCGCAGAACATCATCAGCCAGGTGCAGCCCTACCTGGCCGAGCACGGCGGCAGTCTGGCCGGCCTGGCCTCGTCGTTCTTCGGGGGATTCTAGATGCAGGCGCCTGATCTCATCCCTGTGATTCCCGAGCTCATCCTGCTGGTGGCTGCCTGCCTCGTGCTGCTGGTGGAACCGTTCCTGAAGCCTGCCGCCGACAAGGGTGGCCCGGCGGACAAGGGCGGCGCGGCCGGGGGCGACAAGACCGCCGTTCTCGCCATCGCGCTGACCGGCCTCCTGGGCTCGATCGTGGTGTCACTGGCTCTGACGGGCGAGAACCGGGTGAGCTTCGCCGGCATGCTGACCCTCGACGATTGGGCGGTGTTCTTCAAGGTGCTGTTCGCGCTGGGAGCGGCCGTCGCTATCCTGATGTCGCCCGCCTATTTGGAGGCCCACCGCCGTCACCTGGGTGAGTACTACGCGCTGGTGCTGTTCGCGGTCATCGGCATGGACCTCATGGCGGCAGCTCGGGACTTCATCCTGCTCTACGTGGCCGTGGAGCTGATGGCCATCAGCAGCTACCTGTTGGCGGCCTTCTTCCGCTACAGGGAGCGCTCGAACGAGTCGGCCCTCAAGTACTTCCTCACCGGGTCGTTCGCCTCGGCCATCATGCTGTACGGTATCTCGCTGGTGTACGCGCAGGCAGGGGCCACCAACTACGCGGAGGCTGGACGGGTGCTGGGCGGGCAGGGGGCGACGGCCGGTGTGCTGCTGGCGGTGTTCCTGGTGGCTATAGGGTTGGCCTTCAAGGTGTCGGCGGCGCCGTTCCACATGTGGACCCCCGACGTGTACCAGGGGGCGCCTACGCCGGTCGCGGCCTTCTTCTCGGTCGGTCCCAAAGCGGCGGCCTTCGCGGCCTTCATCGCGGCCTTCATCGTGGCCTTCCCGGGGACGGTGAGGGAGTGGGGCATCCTCTTCATAGTGCTCTCCATCGTCACTATGCTGGTTGGGAACCTCTACGCTCTGGTGCAGACGAACGTCAAGAGGATGCTGGCCTTCTCCTCCATCGCCCACGCCGGCTACCTACTGACAGGCTTGGGGGCCATGGGCTACGCGGGGAACTCCTATCCAAGCCGCGGGATGCTGGTGTATCTGGCCGCCTACACGTTCATGAACCTGGGCGCCTTCGGCATCCTCGCCTACCTCAAGACGCAGATGCCGGACAAGTTCGTCTACTCCTTGAGGCAGTTCGCAGGCTTGGGGAGGCGGTCGCCCTGGGCGGCGGTGCTGTTCTCCCTGTTCCTGCTGTCGCTCACGGGCATCCCGGGGACGGCCGGCTTCATCGGCAAGTTCTATGTGTTCGGTGGAGTGGTGTACGCGAACCTGTGGTGGCTGGCCGTGATCGGCGTCCTTCTGAGCGCCGTGTCGGCCTACTACTATCTGCGTGTGATCATCTACATGTTCTTCAAGGAAGCCGAAGAAGATTACGCGGTCAAGGAGCCCATCGCAGGCGGGATGGCCATGGCTCTCTCGGTGAGCGCCATCGCTACCCTGGTCATCGGCATCGTGCCGTCGTGGCTGTGGGATGCGGCGGTGAGCGCGGTCCGCACTCTCTTCGACTGAGCGCCGTGACGCCCGGAAGGATGGGAGGCTGAATGGTGCTTCTCTCTGCGGATTGGGTCGTCCCTGTCAGCACCCCGCCCATCGCCGGCGGAGCTGTGCTGGTCGTGGACGGTAAGATCGGAGCGGTGGGGCGGGCAACCGAGTTGCGGGCGCGATATCCTGAGGAGCCGGTGGAGGAGTTCGCGGGCTGTGCGCTGCTCCCGGGTTTGGTGAACGCGCACACCCATCTGGACTACTCCGCCTTCCGCGGTTTCACGCGCGGCGGGAGCTTCGGCGGGTGGATGCTCCGCCTGCTCCTCGCCAGCGGGAAATTGGGTATCGATGATTACGCGGCTTCGGCGCTTTGGGGCGCGCACCAGTGCGCACGCGGCGGAGTGACTTCCATCGGCGACACCTCGAACAGGGCGGCGATCGATGCGCGCGCCGCCCTGGCTGTAGGGCTGCGCGCCCGCGTATACCAGGAGATCTTTGGGCTTGACGACGCTGAGCTCCCCAAGGCCATCCAGCGTCTGGAGCTGAAGCTCGGGCAACTGCGGCATGAATCTCAAGTGCAACCGAGGTCTGCCGGGAGCGCAGCGGGCTCCGGCGCCGCCGCCCTCGCGGCGGCAGGTCCTCGCGTCGAGTGGGGCATCTCGCCTCATGCCCCCTACACCGTGCCGCCCCGCCTGTATCGGGAGGCGGCGCGCTTCGCGCGCCGCGCCGGCCTGCGCATGGCCACTCACCTGGCCGAATCGGAGGCCGAAGTGGAGATGTTGGTCAAGGGCGCCGGGGCGATCGCCAAGGCCTACAAAGCGGCCCATCTGTGGAAGCGGCAGCGCTGGACGGCGCCCGGCCTGAGTCCTGTGCAGTACGTCGCGGGGACCGGAGCGCTCGGGCCGGATATGCTGGCCGTGCACGTGATACAGGTCGATGGTGACGACATAGCCACCTTGGCCGCCACCGGGACGGCGGTAGCGCACTGCCCACGCTCTAACCGGCGCCTGCGTTGCGGCATCGCGCCGGTGGCCGAGATGCGTGCCGCCGGCATCACGGTAGGGCTGGGCACCGACAGCTTGGCCTCCAACGACAGCCTGGACATGTTCGACGAGATGAGGGCGGCGCTGGCTGTGAGCGTGGCACGCGAAGGCGCCACCGGCGGCCTGGGTGCGGCCGCCGCACCGGCCGGCGCCGATCCCACGAGCGCCGCAGCCGCTGTCTCGCCCGGAGTCCTGACGCCCTCCGATGTCCTCCGCATGGCCACTCTCGAGGGCGCGCAAGCCCTCGGCTGGGACCACCTGGTAGGCAGTCTGGAAGCCGGCAAGCGGGCCGACATCGTGGCCGTGGAGATGCCTCACGCCGGCGCCTCCGACCCGATCGCGGCGCTGGTCCGAGCGGGCTCCGCCGCGGACGTCCGCATGACCATGGTGGACGGTCGGCCGGTCTTCTGGGGGGAGGAGCTCTCGGTCGAGGTCCGAGAGGGGCTCCGGGCCGCGCGCTTCAAATTGGGGTTGAGCGGGTAGGTGGCCGGCGTCCCGCGGGCGGTGGCCTTGACGCTGGTAATGCGGCATAATCTGTGAGGCGCTCTGCGGCCCATCTGCGGACTGGGCCCCGCGAGCCGCTGACCAGCGCCGAGAGTCGCCGATTGCCGATGTGAGGAGATCACTTTGCTGCTCGACCGTAGACGGATCAAGAAGTGGGCCAAATGGATCGCCCTGATCTTGGCCATCGTCTTTGCCGCTAGCTTTCTGTTCCTGGGCGTCGGCTATGGAGGCGCGGGCTTCGATCTTTCACAGCTGTTCAGGGGCGGCTGTAGCGCTGAGACCGACACCACCGAGCCACAGACCGGCGAAGAGAAGCTCAACACACTCCTGGCTGCCTACGAGGCGAATCCACAGGACACGACCAACATGCTGGCCATCGCGACCGCGTACGAGGATCTTTACGAGGCCGGTGAGGGCGAGGGCACGGAGTATCTCAACTACGCCTCCGCCTTCTTGCGCAATGCGATCGATGTCGATCCCACCCTCAAGGACGTCTATCTTCGGGTGGCCGATATCTACCTGACCGGCATCGCCTCCACAGAGGCATACACAGCGGCGGCAGAGGTGCTCAACAAAGCCACCACGGTCGATCCGCAGAACCCTCAGATCTACCTCAAGCTCGGCATCGCCCATCAGAATCTGAACAACAGGCAGGCCGCCGTACTGGCCTGGCAGAAATACCTCGAACTGGACCCGAACGGCGAGATGGCCGATGTGGTCAGGGAGCAGATCAAAGTGCTCACCGAGACCACTACCACTACCGCGGCTTCGACGACTACCACCACGGCGCCGTAGCGGTCGGACGGGACACATGCGCCAATTGATGTATATACTGGAATAGCCAACAGCGAGACGCCGGGGTCGGTCTCTTCGGGATTCCCGCCGGCAACGAGAGGGAGTGTTCGAGTCTGGTTATCAGCACCGACATGGGAGAGAACGCAGTCGTCGTCCACGCGGAGGGCGACCTTGACGTCTACACGGCTCCCCGGCTCAGAGAGGTGCTCGACGAGCACGTGGCGGGCAAGAAGCGGCTGGTCTTGGACCTCTCCGACGTTCACTTCATCGACTCGACGGCACTCGGTGTTCTGGTGAGCGCCCTTCAGCAGTCACAATCCAGCGATGGGGAGTTCAGGCTGGTGGTGGGCGACCCCTTCCTGCTGAAGATATTTCACATCACCGGTTTCGACGGGATCTTCCCGATCTATCCCGGCGTGTCAGACGCACTGGACGGCGACTGATCGCACGGCGCCCGCCCTGACTCAAGGGCGTGCTATCTTTCGCCTCTGAAGCATCCACGATCCTGGTTAGCGAGGAGTTGCCGTCTTGCGGCTCATAATCACCGAGAAGAACGATGCCGCCAAGAAGATCTCCGGCATCCTGGCAAAGGGCGGGGTCAAAGAGGAGTCGTACCTCAAGGTGCCCTACTACCTCTTCACCGACGCCGAGGGCCAGGCGAACGCCTGTGTGGGTCTCAAGGGCCACGTCGTGCAGGTGGACTTCCCTCCGGAGTTCTCGGAGTGGCGTAAGGTGGATCCGAAAGCGCTTATCGACGCGCCCCTCGTCAAGACTGAGACGGCCAAGTCGGTGGTGCGGACGGTCAAGAAGCTGGCGGCCGACGCCTCATCGCTCATCATCGCGACCGACTTCGACCGCGAGGGTGAGCTCATAGGGCTCGAGGCTCTGAATCTGGCCGCGGAGGAGAACCCGAAGTTGGTGCGGACGGTGCGGCGGGCGCACTACTCGGCCCTCACCGTGGGCGACATCACCCGCGCCTTCTCGAACCTGGACCATCTCTCCGAACCGCTGGCACGGGCCGGAGAGGCCCGCCAGGACATAGACCTCATCTGGGGTGCGACACTCACGCGGTTCGTATCTCTGGCCACCGGACGTCTGGGGAGCCAGTTCCTGAGCGTCGGCAGGGTGCAGACGCCCACCCTGGTACTCGTGGCCGAGCGGGAGAAGGAACGGCGTGCCTTCGTCTCCGAACCATTCTGGGTGGTCAAGATCGACCTCGATTCGCATGGGCAGACGTTCAGCGCCCTGCACAAGGAAGAACGCTTCACCGACGAAGCGCGGGCGACGGCCGTCTTTGAGAAGCTGGCCACGCCGGGCCAGGTGACCGCCGTCAAGAAGACATCGCGCAAAGTGCCGCGGCCCGCACCGTTCAACACCACCAGCTTCACCAGCGCCGCGACTTCTATGGGGTTCGGCGCAGCCGCTGCCATGCGGGTCGCCGAGGACCTCTACATGTCCGGCCACATCAGCTACCCGCGCACCGACAACACGGTGTACCCTTCGTCGCTCGACCTGAGCGAAGCGCTGCAGGTGTTGACCGAGGGCGAGTTCAGACGCGAGGCGGAGACGCTCCTCGCCCAGGATGCG